>NZ_JBRRDW010000127.1:0-205 GCF_056759895.1 Stenotrophomonas sp. STEN038 | reverse complement strand
TGGCCGCTACCGCTATAGCCCTAGTGATGGGGGTTGGCCTCGCCTCCCCTGTGCACGTACAGGCAGCGGAATCCGGTGTTTCAGCAGCACCGTCTATACATTATGCGAAATGGCTGATGGGCCGATTGAGATGGATCTGGATCTGGCTCACTTCTCACCTACCATCCCGGCCTCCTAAGGATTCGGGGGAAATTGAGGCATGAGC
>NZ_JBRRDW010000126.1:0-220 GCF_056759895.1 Stenotrophomonas sp. STEN038 | reverse complement strand
AGGCGGCGATGAACCAGTTCGCGATAATCTACGAAGACCGATTCACGCTGGCTCGCTGAAAGAGACTTCCGGACTAAACCGCCTCACACACAAAAAATCGGACACGCCCCGTCCGCGAGACTTCACAATGACGAAGCGAAAGCAACGGGTTTCCGTGGCGCGTGGTACATGCTCACGCTCACCTACCGAGACGGATGCAATAGCGGCCCTCGTGACATTA
>NZ_JBRRDW010000125.1:0-223 GCF_056759895.1 Stenotrophomonas sp. STEN038 | reverse complement strand
CCCCCCCCCCCCCCCCCCCCCCCCCCCCCCCCCCCCCCCCCCCCCCCCCCCCCCCCCCCCCCCCCCCCCCCCCCCCCCCCCCCCCCCCCCCCCCCCCCCCCCCCCCCCCCCGCCCCCCCCCCCCCCCCCCCCCCCCCCCCCCCCCCCCCCCCCCCCCCCCCCCCCCCCCCCCCCCCCCCCCCCCCCCCCCCCCCCCCCCCCCCCCCCCCCCCCCCCCCCCCCC
>NZ_JBRRDW010000124.1:0-398 GCF_056759895.1 Stenotrophomonas sp. STEN038 | reverse complement strand
AAGATACCTGCGCATACTTTCAAAGAACTTCGAATCGGGCCTCAGCGCCTTCTTCGTAGGCTGCGACGTTTCCGTCGTAGCGAGCCGCCCATTATATGGTGGCTTTTCTGCCTCGTCAACACCTTTTTGAGAGGCTGTTGACTCGGCGGCTTCAAGGTTGAGCCCGAAGGCTTTTCGTCGAAGCGAGCCGCCTATTATGGCAGGCTTTTTGTTTCCGTCAACACCTTATTTGATGAACTTGAAGTTCTTCGTGAAGTTGTTGCGCTAACCCAGGCTCAAAAACACCTGGCTTACATAAAAAGACAAACCCCGCTGCGTGAGCAGCGGGGTTCTAGGTAAAAACCCTGACGATGACCTACTCTCGCACAGCTTAGGCTGCACTACCATCGGCGCGGCTA
>NZ_JBRRDW010000123.1:0-984 GCF_056759895.1 Stenotrophomonas sp. STEN038 | reverse complement strand
TGGAGTTCCCAGGATTTCCTAGACAGAGCTAGCCTCTGTTGGGGGTAGCATTGGGAGACAGTCATGTCTGCAGGCAAGATCACCAGCAAGACCCGGCAAGCCTACAAATTCATCGATGCGCATCGGGACGAGTTCAGTATCCAGATGATGTGTCGTCTGCTTGGGGTTGCTCGAGCCGGCTACTACGCATGGCGTGAACATCCGATTTCCGATCGAGCGCAAGAAGACGCGCGGTTGCTTCGCTTGATACGTGCGTCGTTTACCGCCAGCCACGGAATTTATGGCGCTCCCAGGGTGTTTCTCGACCTGAGGGAGCACGGGGAGGCATGCAGCAAACATCGGGTTGCTCGCTTGATGCGGGTGAACGGGTTGCACGCGCTGCATGGCTATCGCATACGGCACATCCCCGCTCCAAAACCTCATGTCTTGATCCCTAATTTGCTCCAGCGTCAGTTCAGCGTATCGCGCCCGAACGAGGCATGGGTGACGGATATCACCTACATCCGCACGTGGCAGGGTTGGCTGTACCTGGCGGTTGTTTTGGATCTTTTCTCACGCAGGGTTGTTGGTTGGGCTGTCAGACCAACGATTCATCGAGAACTTGTTCTGGATGCCGTGATGAAAGCCGTGCGCAGCCGACGTCCTCGCAAAACCCTTATCCACTCGGATCAAGGCTCGCAGTACGGAAGTGATGCATGGCGGCGTTTCTGCAAAGACAATCACCTTGAGCCAAGCATGAGCAGACGTGCCAACTGCTGGGATAACGCGGTCGCTGAGTCCTTCTTCAGCAGTTTGAAAAAGGAACGGATCAAGAAGCGCATCTATGTGAATCGTGACGTGGCGACCTCGGACATATCCGACTACATCGATGGGTTTTACAATCCAACACGCCGCCACAGCCATCTAGGCGGGGTCAGTCCTGACGAGTTCGAGGCAGCGCATCGCCACCCTCGGTCAGGTGTCCACTAAATCCTGGGAACTCCA
>NZ_JBRRDW010000122.1:0-1109 GCF_056759895.1 Stenotrophomonas sp. STEN038 | reverse complement strand
GCTCGGCGGGTGCCCGCCCGGTGGCGGCCCGCCCCGGCGCGGGCGGGGCGGCTCGGGGTCCGCCGGCGCCCTCCCGCGGCGCGCCACTACCAAGAACAGCAAAGGCCCGGAGCGATCCGGGCCTTTGTTTTGCTCAGCGCCGGGTCGTTGGTACATACCGGACGAATTGCCCATCGTCGAAAACATAGCCGAAGACCTGCCGGCTCACGATTGGCGGCCGCCCATTGCGGCCCTCGTGACTAACCCGGGTTTCGCTGAGGTCAACAACACCGTCGCCATCAAGGTCGGCGAAATGCCATTCGCTGGCATGACGGTAGTACCGGTAGCTGCGCTTGCCCCAGGCGCCTTCGTTGTCATCAAAATCGATGCTGCGGATGGTCTTGGCCAAGCACCCTTCGAACTGCACAAGGTAGCGCCTGCCGCTGATGCTGCCGCCACCGGAGGCGATGCTTTCGAGCACGATCTCGGAAACGCCGCTGTTGTCCAGATCCAGGACGGATCGGATGTGACCGAAGCCGGTGTGCTCGCACACCAGACCACGCTGCGGAAAAACAATCAGTACACGCGCTGAGAAGTTTCGACCGCCGGGGCCGTCTGCTTCCAGCAGGTAGCCGGGCTCCCTGCTGCGGCTGTGGAAAGGCAGTGCGGCGCTGGAGTCGAAGCTGAGTATCGGGCGATCAGGATCCAGCTGCGCAAATACTGCATAAGGGTTGGCACTATCCGTGATTCTGAAGACCGCGTTGCTGCGGTCAACGACGAACACGGATTGCCCGCTGTTGGCCAACCAGCGCTGTATCTGCGCGCCGCGGGGGGGGTCCGCCAGCGCAATTGCCGGCATCAGCAGCAGTGCGATGCCCGCCCATGTATTCATTTGCTGATCCCTGCCTGCCGGCTGCGCCGTTGGGTGGATGATCGGGTAGCGGTTGGTTGAAAGAAAGAGCTCGGCGGAGGCAGAGCTGTTTGGGAGCATGCTTCAAACAGCCGGGCCACGCTGCTGTAGTGGGGGGGGGGGGGCGCGCCGGGGGGGGGGCGCGAGGGGAGTCCGCCCACCCACGCCCACAGGACAACCACCAACCACACAACACACAACAACCCGCCAGAGAAGAAAC
>NZ_JBRRDW010000121.1:0-1151 GCF_056759895.1 Stenotrophomonas sp. STEN038 | reverse complement strand
GGAAGGTCTGATCAAAGCGCCCTGAAGCTTGGATTTCAGCGTCGAGCGCTCGATCGACCTCGATTTGATCAAAATTGCGCCATTTCTGGCGGCTTTCGACGGGTTTCCCCGTCCACCAGACGGATTTACCCCGACGGCTGCAGCAAACGTCGCCGCGCCATCCACAGGTTCGACAGCGCGAACAACGTCAGCACCTGCGCCGTGTTCTTCGCCAGGCCGCGGTAACGCACCTTGGTGTAGCCGAACTGACGCTTCACCACCCGGAACGGGTGCTCCACCTTCGCCCGAATGCTGGCCTTGAAGTGCTCCCAGCGTTCGGCGTACTTGCGCTCGCGCGTGTTCTTCATCGAACGGAGCTTCGACGGCTTCTCGGCAATCCAGAACGCAGCCTCCACGCCTTGCAACTCCTCGCGCTTGTCCGCACCGGTGTAGCCGCTGTCGCCTGTAATCGTGTCTTCCTTGCCGTGCAGCAGCTTGTGCACCTGCGTCACGTCGTTCACGTTCGCCGCCGTGCATTCCACGTGGTGCACCAGGCCCGACTCTTCGTCCACGCCAATGTGCGCCTTCATCCCGAAGTGCCACTGGTTGCCCTTCTTCGTCTGGTGCATCTCCGGGTCACGCTCGCCGTCCTTGTTCTTCGTCGAGCTGGGCGCCGCGATGATCGTGGCATCCACGATCGTCCCTGCTTTCAGGCTCTGGCCCTTGCGTGCCAGGTGCCCGTTCACCCGCTCCAGGATCTGCGGCGCCAGATCATGCGTTTCCAGCAGCCGTCGGAAATTGAGGATCGTGGTCTCGTCGGGAATGTTGTCCAGTCCACCCAGGCGGGCGAAGCGGCGCATCACCGGCATCTCGTACAGCGCCTCTTCCATGCCCGGGTCGCTCAGCGCGTACCACTGCTGCAGGAAGTGAATGCGCAGCATCGTCGCCAGCGGATACGGCTGTCGGCCACGCTGGCCCATCTTCGGGTAGTGCGGAACGATCAACGCCAACAGCGCGTTCCAGGGCACCACCTGCTCCATCTCCGCCAGGAAGACCTCGCGCCGCGTCTTCTTGCGCTTGCCCGTGTGTTCCGCGTCCCCGAAGCTCAGCTGCATCGTCGTCATCCGTCGAACCTTGCGCTATTGTCGCCGAAGGATTTGTTCAGAGCATCC
>NZ_JBRRDW010000120.1:0-1222 GCF_056759895.1 Stenotrophomonas sp. STEN038 | reverse complement strand
GGTGAGTTCAACCCGTCAATGCAACATGATCAACAGTTGCACTGATAGGAGCGAACGATATGGCAAGGATGGGGCGGCCCGGCATGTCTCGAGCCCAGAAGCGAGATCTATGGCGACGATGGAAGGGCGGCCAGTCGCTCAGCGACATTGCCCGCTTCTTTGACAAGAATCCGGGTTCGATTTTCGGGGTTCTGGCCGCGCAAGGCGGGATCGCGCCGAGGGAACGTCGCCGATCCGCCCGGTCGCTGAGCTTAATGGACCGCGAAGAGATATCTCGATGCCTAGCTTCTGGCCAGTCGTTTCGCCAGATTGCGCTCAGCCTAGGGCGGCCTACCTCGACGATTAGCCGGGAAGTGGCACGGCATGGTGGCCGTGACCGATATCGGGCCGCACATGCCGATGAGGCCGCTTGGGAGGCAGCCCGGAGGCCACAGTCTTGCCGGTTGGCCGATAACCCTCGTCTGCGCTGGTTGGTGGCTTGCAAGCTGGGCCAGCAGTGGTCGCCGGAACAGATCGCCGGCTGGCTTAAGCTGAGGTTCCCGCTCAACCAGGCACTGCAGGTGTCGCACGAAACGATCTACCGGAGCTTGTTCATCCAGGCGCGCGGCCTGCTCAAGAAGGAACTCCTGGCGCACCTGCGCACGCGTCGCCGTATGCGCCACTCAAAGCTGGCCACCGCGATGCCTCGCGGCGGGATCATCGACGCGGTATCGATTCGGGAGCGTCCGGCGGAAGTCGAAGATCGCGCCGTGCCAGGGCATTGGGAGGGTGATCTGATCACGGGCAGCAACAATTCCCACATCGCGACGCTTGTGGAACGGCACTCGCGCTTCGTGATGCTGGTGAAAGTGAAGGGTAAGGACACCAGCAGCGTCGTCTCGGCGCTGAGCCGGCAAGTGAAAACACTGCCAACCGCGCTGCGAAAATCGCTGACGTGGGATCGAGGCGGTGAGATGGCCAGCCACAAGAACTTCACCGTGGCGACCGACACGCAGGTCTACTTCTGCGATCCGCAAAGCCCTTGGCAGCGCGGTTCGAACGAAAACACCAATGGCCTTCTGCGGCAGTACTTCCCCGACGGCACGGATCTATCCCGCCATTCGCAGGCATTCTTGAACAAGATCGCCAGACGTCTCAACGAAAGACCTCGTAAGACCTTGGGCTTCCAGACGCCAGCCGCTAAGCTGAGCCAAGCCGTTGCGTCGACGGGTTGAACTCACCG
>NZ_JBRRDW010000119.1:0-1342 GCF_056759895.1 Stenotrophomonas sp. STEN038 | reverse complement strand
GAGGGTGTCAGAAATTTTGTGTGAGAGGCATACCATGATGCTGCCAAGGAGCATGTATGCCACGCAAGAAGAAGACGCCGGTGGTCACGCCGGCCATTGATCTGCCGAAGGAATTTCTCGAGAAGCTGATCCCGGGTCCGATGGACGCGGCCGGGGTCGAAGCCGTGTTCCAGCAGCTGAAGAAGGCCGTGATCGAGCGGGCGCTGGGCGCGGAGCTCGGCCTGCACCTGGCCGACGCCGAGGGCGGGAGCGGCAACCACCGCAACGGCCGCAGCGGCAAGACGGTGCTGACCGACGAGGGTCCGCTGCGCATCGACGTGCCCCGCGACCGGGCCGGGTCGTTCGAGCCGCAGCTGATTCCCAAGCACGAGCGTCGCTTCGCCGGGTTCGACGAGCGGATCGTCTCGATGTACGCCCGCGGCATGACGATGCGTGAGATCCAGGGGCACCTGGCCGAGATGTACAGCGTCGAGGTGTCGCCGGAGTTCATCAGCAAGGTCACCGACGAGGTGATGGCCGAGGTCACCGCCTGGCAGGCGCGGCCACTGGAGGCGATGTATCCGGTGGTGTTCTTCGACGCGCTGCGGGTGAAGATCCGCGAGGACGGCGTGGTGCGCAACAAGGCGGTGTATCTGGCGCTGGGCGTGCTGGCCGACGGCACCCGCGACATCCTCGGGCTGTGGATCGAGAACACCGAGGGCGCGAAGTTCTGGATGAAGGTGTTCAACGACCTCAAGACGCGCGGCGTCAACGACATTCTGATCGGCGTGGCTGACGGCCTGAAGGGCTTCCCGGAGGCGCTGGAAGCGGTGTTCCCGGCGACCACGCTGCAGACCTGCATCGTGCACCTGATCCGCAACAGCCTGGACTATGCGGGCTGGAAGGACCGCAAGGCGCTGGCGGCGGCGATCAAGCCGATCTACACGGCCCCGACCGCCGAGGCCGCAGAGGCCGAGCTGGATGCGTTCGAGGCCGGCGACTGGGGCGAGCGCTTCCCGACGGTGGTCGCCGCCTGGCGCCGTGCCTGGACGCGCGTGGTGCCGTTCTTCGCGTTCCCGCCGGACGTGCGCCGGGTGATCTACACGACCAACGCGATCGAAAGCGTGCATGCGCGCCTGCGCAAGATCATCAAGACCCGCGGCCACTTCCCCAGCGACGAGGCCGCCACCAAGCTGATCTGGCTGGCGCTGCGGAACATCACCGCCGAGTGGAGCCGCGCGTCTCAGCACTGGAAGGCGGCGATGAACCAGTTCGCGATAATCTACGAAGACCGATTCACGCTGGCTCGCTGAAAGAGACTTCCGGACTAAACCGCCTCACACACAAAAAATCGGACACGCCC
>NZ_JBRRDW010000118.1:0-1657 GCF_056759895.1 Stenotrophomonas sp. STEN038 | reverse complement strand
TGTGTGCGCCGCCCCCGCGCCCGTCCCGCCGAGTCTGCGCGTTGGGTCGGCGTTACTCGTGTGGGCGGGCGCCGGGGGGCGGCCCCCCCCCCCGCTCCTACAGCCGGTAGCCTGGTACGCCGTCGGCCGCTGGTCTTTGCAAACCTTGAACAGGCAACGTGGCATGCTCGGCATTCCAGCCATCCAGGGTCCGACCCATGCGCCAGTACCTTCGCCTGATGTTGCTTGTCATCGCGGTGATTTCCATTTCCGGCTGTGGCTACAACGCCATCCAGCAGAAGGATGAGGCGGTCAAGGCCGGCTGGTCCGAGGTGGTCAACCAGTACAAGCGCCGTGCCGACCTGATCCCCAACCTGGTCAATACCGTGCAGGGCTATGCCCAGCAGGAGCGGCAGGTGCTGACCGAGGTCACCAATGCCCGTTCCAAGGTCGGGCAGATCCAGGTCAATGCCGACGATGCCGATTCGCTCAAGCAGTTCCAGCAGGCCCAGGGCGAACTGGGCAGCGCGCTGTCGCGGCTGCTGGTGGTCAGCGAAAACTACCCGACGCTCAAGTCCGACCAGAACTTCCGTGACCTGCAGGCGCAGCTGGAAGGCACCGAGAACCGCATCACCGTGGCCCGCGGCCGCTATATCCAGCTGGTGCAGGACTACAACACCTACATCCGCTCGTTCCCGCAGGTGATCACCGCCAAGATGTTCGGTTACGCAGCCAAGCCCAATTTCACCGTCGACAACGAGGCGCAGATCGCACAGCCGCCGACCGTGAGCTTCGGCAGCCAGCCGGCAGCGCCGCAGCAGACGCCGCCGCAGCCCGCTCCGGCACAGTGAGCCGCGCGCGATGAGCGCAGTGCTGCAGCGCTTCAGCCTGCTGCTGTGCCTGCTCGGCCTCGGCTGGGCAGGCCCGGCGCTGGCCCAGCAACTGGCGCCGATCCCGGCGCTGGATTCGCCGGTGGTCGATACCACCGGCACGCTTGATGCGACGCAGAAGCAGGCGCTGGAGCAGCAGGCCCTTGCCCTGCAGCAGCGCAAGGGCGCACAGCTGCAGGTACTGATCGTGCCGAGCACCCAGCCCGAGGACATTGCCCAGTACAGCACCCGCGTGTTCGACCAGTGGGCGATTGGCCGCAAGGGCGTAGATGACGGCGTGCTGCTGCTGGTGGCCAAGGATGACCGGCGGGTGCGGATCGAACCGGGCTATGGCCTGGAAGGTGCCATCCCCGATGCCATCGCCAACCGGGTGATCCAGGAGTACCTGGTGCCGCACTTCCGCCAGAACGATTACGCCGGCGGCATCACTGCCGCCAGCGGCGTGCTGGTCAAGATCATCGATGGCGAGGAACTGCCGACGCCGGTCAGCAGCAACCGTGATGGTGGCGGGGGCAGCGGTGATTCGATCTTCTTCTTCGCGATCATGATCGGTGTGTTTGCCTCCACCTTCATGCGCATGCTGCTGGCCAAGCTGCCGCGACCGATCCGTGGTGTTGTCTCAGGCCTGATTGCCGGTGCGGCCGGCTGGCTGCTGCTGTCGATGGTTGGCGGCGGCATCGCTGCGCTGGTGGCCTTCCTGTTGTCGCTGGGCAAAAGCTCCAGTGGTGGTTTTGCCAGCGGTGGTGGCTGAGGCGGCGGAGGCGGTTTCGGTGGCGGCGGCTTTGGCG
>NZ_JBRRDW010000117.1:0-1714 GCF_056759895.1 Stenotrophomonas sp. STEN038 | reverse complement strand
AAGGCGGCGATGAACCAGTTCGCGATAATCTACGAAGACCGATTCACGCTGGCTCGCTGAAAGAGACTTCCGGACTAAACCGCCTCACACACAAAAAATCGGACACGCCCCATGATTCTCTTCCTAGACTTTGACGGCACGCTCCCCCCCAACTGGACTCTTCAGCGAAAGGGCGGGCGGGAGGTCGCAACTCCTTACTTGGGCCCGTGGTTTGGCGATGCCCCTCATCCTTGCCTCAATCATCGAGACCTATTCCGAACGTATCGACATTGTGATCGCCAGTAGGTGGGCCTATACACGTTCGATGGCTTAGATCGCGGAACTTCTACCGGGGGGAGCAAGTCGTATCGTTGGCCCTATCTGGCTATCTGGCTATCTGGCTACCTGGACAGCTCGGTCGCTACCGCGATGAGTCGATGTCACGCTATCGCTGCATCCAACGGTGGTTGGATCATCAATGCATCAGTCAGGCAGACGACTGGATAGCACTGGATAGTGATGCACGCGAGTGGCCAGTGGAGCTGCGTGATCATCTCATCCATGCCTAAGTGGCGCTTTCTTGCTCAATAGTCCAGGCTGCGCTGCGTTGCCGCTTAGCAGAAAGGCTGGTTCCACCTGATTGCCAGAAAAATTCAGGATAGCTTCCGAGCTAGATCGAACTATTGTCCGCAATTTCGATCACATGTCGTCGTGATGCAGTACAACCTCTACGGTCCTAGGCACCGAGGCAGAGGCCATCGAATTGCATTGGTCTTGCGCGATATTGGCGATGCGGAATGCTGCTGTGCGCCATGAATGTTAAGCGATAAGCCATGCGTGCGCGCATCTTGTTGATCTCTTTGGCACTCGATGTGAAGAGTTTCATATGAAACGTACCAGCAGGGTCACGACCTAGCGGTGCCAAAAATGAGTTGCTACGGTTCCTCGCGATTTCTGTCCGGACAGGTCATATGGGAATCCAGCTCAGCTCTCGTTGGAACGAGTCGACGACACTACTTCTTATCAAGCAGGACGGCGGTATCCGTCCCTATTTGCTTGAGCGAGGTGTCCCCATTGTTCTCGCGAACGTTTGGATCGGCTCACTCAGCGACTCCAAGGACAACAGCCAAGAGGCCTTCGCACGCGATATTCGATTTTTCTACCAATACTTCTCAAGCGCAGGAGTCGACGTTGAGGCTCGTCTGGCCGATTTGAAGTCGCTGACTAAGAGAGAGGTGGCCGGGGCCGTTCGTCGGCTCTGCGTGAGAGACGGAAAGAATCTCAAAAAGGCCACTTGCAGACGCAGGCTAGAGGCGGTCCGCTCATTCCTGCGCTTTGCTCAGGATCATCAGATTTCTACTCAAGCGCTGACAAGGGATCAGCTTCACGGTGTCAGCGTCTACTTCACCGCAATCGAGAGGAAAGTCTCAAGCGCTTTCAAGAGGCACATCAATCTGGGTGCCAATCCCGTGCATGCGACAGTGCTAACCGAAGATGAGGTGGAGAAAGTCCATCTCGTTATGCATCCCGATTCTAAGCTCAACCCCTTCCGTGATCGTGCAACGAGAGTGCGAAACTACTGCATCCTTCGGTTGGCATGCGTTATTGCCCCCCGCAGATCTGAGTTAGGGATGCTCTGAACAAATCCTTCGGCGACAATAGCGCAAGGTTCGACGGATGACGACGATGCAGCTGAGCTTCGGGGACGCGGAACACACGGGCAAGCGCAAGAAGA
>NZ_JBRRDW010000116.1:0-1879 GCF_056759895.1 Stenotrophomonas sp. STEN038 | reverse complement strand
GGTCTCCTGGCCTCGCTTCGCTTCCGCCCCCTTCCTCGTCGTCTCTTTCTCCCCCCCCCCCCCCCGGGCCCCCCGCCCCGCCCCACTACAGGGCTTTGCCTTGGAAGCGGGCAATCCGCGAACGGCCCCAAAGCCTACCCCTCCCCAACCCTCCCCTTGCCTGCGGCAAAGGGAGGGGCAGAAGCTCAGCCTTTCGGCAACTGCGCCAGCTCCTCGCGCACCAGCTTCACCACCAGCTTGTCCAGGGTATCGACCGAATAGTTCTCCACCTCATGCACGGTCTCGCTACCCGGGCCGCTGGAAGGATCACTCGCATCCTTGTAAGTGAGGAAGATGAAACGCCCGCCGGTGTACTGCGCGATCTGCCGTTGCGCGATCTCACCGGTGGTGTCCTGGCCGGATGCGGCCACGCTCAATACTTTGATGCCCTTGCCCAGCGCGGCCAGCATGGTCTGTTCGTAGCGCGGCTGCGGGTAATCCATATGCGGCGGCGCATCGGCCAGCGACACCAGTAGGCGCGTAGTCGAGGCACCGCGCCAGTTCATCGCCTGCACGGCATGGTCGAAGGCCTCGTTCATTGCTTCCGGGTAGTCGCCGCCACCATTTGCGCGCACGCCATCTAGCACTTTCTGGAAGCCTGCAACGTTGTTGCTCAGGTCCCAGCCACGCACGAAGTACTCGTCGCCGCGATCACGGTAGGTCACCAGCCCCAGGCAGATGTCCGGGTTGGACGGCAGCTGCGCGATGTCACGGACGATGCCCTGCAGCGAATCACGCAGCTTGTCGATCTCATCGGCCATCGAACCGGTGGCATCGACCATGAACACCAGGTCGAGCTTGGCCCGTGCCGGCAGCGGTGCATCGGTTACCACCACCTGCACGGCATTCTTCTGCCCGCGCTGCAGGGCTGAGGTCACGGTCTTGCCGGCGCGCCGCACCTGCACCTGGTAGCTGGCCGAATCACGGTCATCGAAGGCATTGGGATGCACCCACACCTGACCACCAGCATCGGTACGCGCCCACATCCGCGCGCCGTTGCGGGCAGTGACCGCCACTTCCGCGTCTGGCACCGGCCGACCCTGCGCATCGACCACCTGCAGGCGCTGGCGCACGCTGACATCGCGACCGAGGTTATTGGCTTCCTCATGACGCTGCAGGAACTGCTGGAATGCGGTGAAGTCGGCGTTGTCATCGACCACACCGGCAGTGACCGGTGCCTGTTGCTGACGCACGTTGCCAGTGGTGGTGATAGAAGCCATCGGCATCTCCGCTGCCGCATAACTGGCATCGGCAGCGGCCTCGGCACGAACAGCCAACGGCGGTGGGGCCGGCGGTGCTGCTGGTGACGGCGGCGCCATCATCTTGGTGGATGCCCTGTAGCTGTCACCCCGACGCAGACGAGACTCGTCCACAGCGATGTCGTGCTGCTGCGGCCTCGGGCTGGGATCGGCAACCTCGCGCAGCACCGGCGTGTCGCTGCAGACGCTGGCGCTGGGCGCACGGAAGTTGGGCTGGGTCTGGCGCGTGCGTTGCGTGCTTGGCGCCTTGAGGTCGCCGGTATTGTCGGTCACCGGTAACGGGGTATGGCGGACCGCTGCCGCCACCGGCAGGCCTACCAACAGCGTCACTGCGGCGGCCAGCGCCATGTTGCGAACCGCCCGCCGGTTTGAACCCTTTGCGCTACCCATGATCCCTGCTCCTTGCGGGCCGCGTGATGCGGCGTACGGGGATAGGAACGGATGGAAGTGGGGAGTGGGGTTAAGGCAGGGAATTCCCCTGTAGTGGGGGGGGGGGGGGGGGGGGGGGGGGGGGGGGGGGGGGGGGGGGGGGGGGAGGGGGGGGGGGGGGGGGGGGGGGGGGGTGTGTTTGGGGCGCGGAG
>NZ_JBRRDW010000115.1:0-2008 GCF_056759895.1 Stenotrophomonas sp. STEN038 | reverse complement strand
ATTTGTAGGCTTGCCGGGTCTTGCTGGTGATCTTGCCTGCAGACATGACTGTCTCCCAATGCTACCCCCAACAGAGGCTAGCTCTGTCTAGGAAATCCTGGGAACTCCAACCCCAATATTTCCAGATCATTCAAAGGGAATCAGGCCGTGCGCCTTCTTGTCCTGTCAGACCTTCATCGCGAGATGCGGCATAGAAGCGGGCAAAGCCTTGCCACGCAACACGCCCCCGTCATGGAACTGCCTCGGCCAGACGTCGTGATCCTGTCTGGCGATATCGATGAGGGTGATCGTGCGGTGGCATGGGCCGACCAGACGTTTCCTGACGTCCCCATCATGCATGTCAGTGGCAATCATGAGGGCTACGGGAGCTGCCTGGACAGCGTGCAAAGAAAGATCACTACCGCCTGTGCGGCAGCGAGGAAGATGCACTACCTCAATCGGGCCCAAGTCATTCTTGAAGATGTTCGATTTCTGGGTGAGATGCTATGGACTGATTTCAGGCTGCTCAGGGACGAGCAATACCAGACGATCCTCTATAGTGCTGCGGCGGAGCTCAATGACTATCGTCGCAACCGAATTGAAGCAGATGGCTTCCGGCGGCTTCGCCCCCTATACACCCAGTGCTTCCATCACCAGGATCGCAACAGGCTGGGCGAGCGGCTAGCTGAGCCGTTTGCCGGCAAGACGGTGGTCATCTCGCACATGGCCCCATCCGCTTAATCGATCCCAAATCTATTGAGCGGGGACCTTCTGTCAGCAGCGTTCGCTTCGAGCTTGGAATCCCTGGTGACGCAAGCAGACCTCTGGACCCACGGACATGTTCATGACTCTGCCGATCACCGGATAGGAAGCGGAAGGGTTGTCTGCAATCCCCGAGGCTATCCAGTGCGACAAGAGGAAGAAGGCTTTAGGCCGGAGAATCCGGATTTCGACCCGAGCTTGATCATTGAGGTTTAGCCTCAAATTGTTCTCGGTCATCCAGTCGACTCGCAACGCGAAGGACAGCTCCCCCCAAGGTGCTCATGCCCACTTACCCTGCGGAACGAGATCAGATCACTGCCAAACACCTACATCAGAATCGATAAGAACGCTCATGGCACTCAAAGATAGGAAGCTACTGGTACTTGATATTGATGAAACGCTCGTCTACTCGACTGAGCGCCCCTTGGATCGTCCTGCTGACCTGAGCGTTGTTGGGTATCACGTCTACAAACGCCCCCACCTCGACGCTTTTTTGGACTTCGCCTTCTCAAGGTTCAGGGTCGGTGTCTGGACATCATCTGGGCGACTCTACGCCGAGCCACTGGTTGCACAACTGATGTCGAGCCGCCCCGTGGAGTTCGTTTGGTCGTCCGGTAGGTGTAGCTTGGTAAGGGATTGGGAAGAAGGTGGCTACTCAACCCAGAAGCGGCTCGCGAAGCTGAAGAAGCATGGATTCAAGCTGGAGCAAATCATTGGAATCGATGACACGGCCAGCAAGTACGCTCGGAACTACGGTAATTTGGTTCTGATTAAAGAGTTCACCGGTGATCTATCGGACGATGAGTTGCTACTTCTAATCCAGTATCTGGCCATGCTCGAAGTGGAACCGAATATCCGCGCAGTCGAAAAACGCAGATGGCGGGATCAACTACGCCAACAAGAGGATCAGGAACCTAGGTCGTTCAAAGCGTGAGATGTGTGAAGTGTTAGGCACGACTGGGGAGACGGTCGTTTCATTGAGGGTAGTCTCCACTTCAATGTGCGACACGTTGCTGATCACCTCCGAGCTTGTGTCGTTCGTGGAGGTAGGATCAATGGTAGTGCGCAGACAGCGAGCAGTCCCGGTGAGTCCCGGGTTCGCCCGCTGGAAGATAGCGCGCAGAGGGACCGGACTGCTTTAGGAATGACGCATGATTCGAGGGTGTCAGAAATTTTGTGTGAGAGGCATACCATGATGCTGCCAAGGAGCATGTATGCCACGCAAGAAGAAGACGCCGGTGGTCACGCCGGCCATTGATCTGCCGAA
>NZ_JBRRDW010000114.1:0-2579 GCF_056759895.1 Stenotrophomonas sp. STEN038 | reverse complement strand
GACCCCCACCGTGACCCCCCCCCCGCCTCTCCCCCCCCCCCCCCCGCCCCCCCGCCGCCGCCCTGCACCCCCCCCCCCCCCCCGCCCGCCGCCCCGGCGCCCCCCCCCCCCCCCCCCCCCCCCCCCCCCCCCCCCCCCCCCCACTACTGGGGCCCGGGCCCCCGACCCGGCGCCGGCACTACAGGTGACGCTTCAGCGCAGCCAACCGGCCAACTGCTCGCGTGAGAGCTTGCCGCGGCGCGCTGTATCCAAGGCATTGAATTCGTCAGCCAAGGCCGGATTGGCCTGCGCTTCCTCGCGGCTGATGAAGCCATCGCCATCCACATCCATCGCGTCGAAATCGATGCGGTAATTGCCGATGACGCTGTCCGGCTGGATCGATCGCACGGTGACCTGGGCCTGATCGGTGGGCATCAGGATCTGCGTGGAATGGGTGACCTTGCCAGTCGCCAGCGATTGCTCGCGCACATGCACCGGCGCATCGTTCAGCGGCATGCTGACCGCAGGCTCAGGGCGCGGCACGGTCTGGGCGTTGGCAGCAGCGGGCAGCAGGATGGCGAACGCCAACGGCAGGGCAATACGAAGCACAGACATGGCACGACTCATCGTTGGTGGAAACAGGGCCCGCCACGCGGGTGACGGCAAAGGTGATGGTAGTGCGCAGCAGCTGAACGGGCGAGCCGCTCAGCCCGGGATGAACGGGAAGACCAGTTTCAGCAAGCCCTTCAAACCACCTTCGGCGGTAGAGCTGATCGCCTTCGCGCCCAGGCTGTTGAGCGCGCGCCGCAGGTCGATCCAGCGCAGTTGGGTGACATCCTTCTTCAGCAGGTCGGCGACTTCTTCCGAGGCCGGGGCCAGTTTCTTCAAGGCCTCCAGCGTGGCCTGCGGATCGGGTTGCAGGTAGTTCCAGCGTTCGGCGATGTTGAGCAAGGTGTCGAAGCGCACCGCCACCACTTCGCGGTTGCGCTCATAGACCGGGATCGCGCCGACATTGAGGATGGCCTGCTCGAAGCGCTGGGCATCGTCGGGGTGCTCGATGCGGACCGCGAGAAAACCTTCTTTGCGGCTGCGCTCGCTGACGTGCTTTGCGCCGGAGCGCAGATTGGCCTCGGTCAGCACCGCGGCGACGATGCGCTGCAGGGCGGCCTCACCTTCCTCCGGCACCAGTGCCCGCCAACGCGCATAGCCATCGCGACGCAGGCCTTTGACCTTGGCCGGCGTGACCCGAAGCTGCAGTGCGACCGCAGTATTGGAGTCGCTGCGATTGATCGCGCCGTCGCGCTCGATCAATACGAAGATCAGCAGTTCCAGATCGCGCTTGGTCAGCGACTGGAAGCCCTGCATCAGGGTCAGGCGCAGAAACTCATTGCCGAAGCCGGCCGGGTCCTTCAGTTCGATGCTGTGCATTGCGGTTCCTCCCATGGACTACAGCATGCCTGATATGGATTGCAGCAGCTGAGACTGGGTGCTCAGGGCGTGGCTGATGCTTGCAAGCCGTATTCTCGGCCGGGGCGATCAACCTGGAAGGTCTCCACCGCGCCCCGGTCCTGCAGGGTGACGAAGACCTGGCGGCCATCGCTGCCGCCGAAGGCGAGATTGCTGGGCTTGCGGCCTTTGAGCCGCACCTCACGCAGCAGCTTGCCGTCCGGCGATACCACCGCGATAACGCCAGCGTCGTAGCGAGCGATATAGAGATTGCCATCGGCGTCGCAGCGCATGCCATCCATGCCATGGTCGTCGAAGCGGATCAGCAGGCGCTTGTTGCTGATGTTGCCATCCGTGGCGCGGTCGTAGGCCCAGACATTGCGTTGCACGCTTTCGTTGACATACAGGCGCTGGCCGTCGGGGCTGACCTCGACGCCATTGGTGGTGCCCATGCCGGATTCAAGCAGATGCACACTGCCGTCTCGGTCGATGCGCCACAGCTGGCCGTCATCGGCCTTGGACCAGTTGGGATCGCTGGCGTAGAGCGTGCCGTCCGCGGCGAGGGCGATGTCGTTGGGCTGGTGGGCATCGGGCAGGTGCGCGAACACGCCGACGTTGGTGGAGCCTGGGGCGACGCGCAGGATGTTGTGGCGCGCGTAGTCGGCGATATACATCGCGCCATCGCTGCCGAAGCGGATGCCGTTGCCGATGCTGCCTTCGGGCAAGGTGAGGAAAAGCGTCGCCTTGCCGGCTTCGTCAACGCGGCCGATGGTACCGTCCTTGCCGAGGTTGACCACATACAACGCGCCATCCGGACCGGTCGCCGGGCCTTCGATGCCGGTAGTGAAGGTGCCATCGCTGACGTGGTCGCGGGCGATGAAGTTGTCGGCGGCCAAGGCAGTGCTGCTCAGGATGATGAGCGCGAAGCTGGCGATGTAGGCGCGGGTGATCTGGCGGGCGATGGCGGCGACTTCCGTGTTGGTGGAAGCGCGAGTGTGCCAGAGGCATGGGGTGGTGCGTGGGTGTGGTTGCTCGGGCAACTTTGGGGGCGGGGCATGTAGTGGCCCCCCCACGGGGCGCGCGGGGGGAGCGGGGAAAGCCCCAGCCCACGAGGGCGGGCCCGAACACTAATAGACCACACAGTCGGGGGATCA
>NZ_JBRRDW010000113.1:0-2606 GCF_056759895.1 Stenotrophomonas sp. STEN038 | reverse complement strand
TGTCAAGCAAGGTGCCTGTAGAGCCGAGCCATGCTCGGCACGGCTTTAACGGTAAGGCCTCTGCCGACCATGGCTAGGCACTACAGGGATGCCTTTTAGCGGATGCGCACCGGCAACGGGATGTTGCACAGGTCGATATGGCCGGCGGCGCGCTTGTAGAAGCCATCCACGCGGTTGCGGCGCGCTTCCACCGCATCGGCGAAGGTCTTCGAGTCGGTGCGCAGCACCTGCAGCTTTACCCGTTGAGCTTCTGGCAATTCGCTGGCCAAGGTGATCGCCTTGATCTGCGTGCGCTGCGCGGGGTCTTCATAGAAGCCCATCGGGTCCGGGCCGCGTTTGATGGAACTGAGCAGTTCCATGCCCTTGAGCACGCGACCAACCAAGGTGATGTTGCGGTCCAGCTGACGCGGCGATTGACCGGTGACCACATAGAGTTCTGCACCGATGCTGCTGTCTTCGTCGTTGTTGCGGCCAGCACCGAGCGCCCCGTAGCAATGCGCCAGCCAGGCATTCTTGCCATCGCTGCCGACCGCAAAGTCGCCGACGAAGCCGGTTTTGGCCGCCCAGCCGTCGGGGTCGGGCAGGGCGGTGAATGCCAGGCCTTCCAGCGGGCGCTGGAACTCGGCTGGCAGGTGGCTCTTGGCGCTGCCCATCGACTTGGCCTTGGCCGCATCGTCGGCATCGGCGTCGCCGAACTGCACCACGAAGTTGTCCTGCGAGCGGTAGATGCTCAGCCCATCCCAGAAATGCTCTTTGGCCATGGTGCGGATGTTGCCGGCGTGCTCGGGAGCGAACTGCGGGGCCAGCTCGATGATGACGCGGCCGCCTTCCACATCCATGTACAGCGTGTTCTCGGCTGCCGGGGTATGCCAGTCGCTGGCCGGTGCGGCATCGATGATCTCCTGCGCGCTGCGGTACTTGGCGGGGGCGTCGGCCGCCAGCAGCGGCAGCGGGGACAGCGACAGGGCCAGGGCGAGCAGGCAGGGACGTAGCGTCATCGTGCGCATTCCAGATGGGTGTGTTCCCGATTCTGCGCGATTGCACTTGCTGCCCGCCAGCCTCGTGACCGAGGTGGGGGTGACTACCGGCATATTCACTATAGCGAACTAAGTACTAGTATCTACTTCACGTTAGCTGGCAGGAGTGAGGGCCATGACTGAATTGGATGCATATCTGCGCAAGTTCCAGAAGGAATTGAGCACTGGCACGGTGTCGCTGGCCTTGCTGGCGGTGCTGGCCAAGGCGCCGGAGCCGCTGTACGGCTATCTGATTGCCAAGGAGCTGGAGCGGGTAGGTGATGGCGTGCTGAGCGGCAAGCAGAGCGCCTTGTACCCGGTGCTGCGCAACCTGGAAGGCGCTGGCCTGCTGGAAAGCCATGTAGAGCCATCGGTGGCTGGACCGCCGCGGCGCTACTACCGCATCAACGACGACGGTCGTGCCGCCCTGCGGCAATGGATCGCTGCCTGGAATGCCACCCGCGACTCGGTCGAGTCGGTACTGGAAGGAGTCAACTGATGACTATCGAATTCAACGCGCGGCCGCTGCCGACGACGATTCCCGAATACCTGGACCGGCTGCGTGCCGCATTGAGCGGCGCTGACCTGGCGATGATCCAGGACGCACTGTACGACGCCGAGGAATACCTGCGCTCCGAGTTGGCCGAACAGCCGGGCAAGAGCGAAGCCGAGGTGATCGCGGGTGTTGCCGGCAGCTACGGTGCGCCGGAGGAAGTTGCGGAGATCTATCGCGAAACCGAGGTCACGGTGAACCGCGCGATGCGCACACCGCGGCCAACAGCGCGGCCGCAGCCTGTAATGGCGATGGCGGCAGTGGGTACCACGGCGTCGTCCGTCGAGCCAAACGCTGCGGCATCGGTTGCTGCGCCGGTACAGCGTTCCTTGCTGGCACGCTTCTTCGGTGTTGCGCTGGATCCACACACTTATGGCTCGCTGTTCTACATGCTGCTGTCGCTGGCCACCGGCATCTTCTTCTTCACCTGGGTGGTCACCGGTTTGTCGCTGTCGGTATCGCTGCTGATCCTGATCATCGGCATCCCGATCCTGCTGCTGTTCCTGGGCTCGGTGCGGGTGTTGTCGCTGGTTGAAGGCCGCATCATCGAAACCATGTTGGGTGTGCGCATGCCGCGTCGTCCCGCCTATACCGATCGCAGCCAGGGTTGGCTGCAGCGCATCGGTGCGATGTTCTCGGACGGCCGCACCTGGCTGACGATGCTGTACTTCGTACTGATGCTGCCGCTGGGCATCCTGTACTTCACCGTGGCTACGACCTTGCTGTCGACGTCGTTGGCGCTGGTGTTCGCACCGGTTGCAGCGCTGGTTACCAACGAGCCGATTGGGCTCTGGATCGATGGCATCAACGTTGGCAATGCGTTCTGGTTGTGGCCGGTGTTGGTGGGTGTAGGCGTGTTGCTGCTGTTCGGCACGCTGCATCTGGCACGTGGCGTCGGCAAGCTGCACGGCGCCATGGCCAAGCATCTGTTGGTGCGGTTGTAAGCACAGCGGATGGAAGGAATGCAGACGAGGGCGCCAATGGCGCCCTCTTTTTGTAGTGCCGAGCCATGCTCGGCAGAGGCATTACCAGTAGAG
>NZ_JBRRDW010000112.1:0-2723 GCF_056759895.1 Stenotrophomonas sp. STEN038 | reverse complement strand
GCCGAGCCATGCTCGGCAGGAGCATTACCGGAAATGCCCCTTGCCGAGCATGGCTCGGCACTACGCTGTTGCTCCCTCCCTTTGGCGAAGCCAAGGGGAGGGTTGGGGAGGGGTTGGCTTTTCGCCGCCTGATGCAGCTGTGGCTTGGCGGCATACGCCGCCCCTATCTCGGCGGGGAAGGCCCCTTGCCGAGCATGGCTCGGCACTACGCTGTTGCTCCCTCCCTTTGGCGAAGCCAAGGGGAGGGTTGGGGAGGGATTGGCTTTTCGCCGCCTGATGCAGCTGTGGCCTGGCGGCATACGCCGCCCCCACACCCGCCGGGAACGCCCCTTTACCGAGCATGGCTCGGCACTGCAATCGTGCGGGTTCTTGATATTAGTCATCGAGAAAGCAGGCCAACTGCGCGGAACATGGAGCTACCCCCGAAGCCGGATAGTTCGCACCATGCTCAGCCCCACCCAACGCGACCTCATCAAAGCCACTGTCCCATTGCTGGAGACCGGTGGCGAAGCGCTGACCAAGCATTTCTACGGCCGCATGCTGACCCAGAGCGATGTCGCGCGTCCGCTGTTCAACCCCAAGCACCAGAGCAGCGGCGACCAACCGCGTGCGCTGGCCAACTCGGTGCTGATGTACGCCAAGCACATCGACCGCCTGGAAGCGCTGGGTCCGCTGGTAGGTCAGATCGTCAACAAGCACGTTGCCCTGCAGATCCTGCCGGAGCACTACCCCATCGTCGGCCACCACCTGCTGGCCTCGATCCGTGAAGTACTGGGCCCGGACATTGCCACCGACGAGATCATCGACGCCTGGGGCGCGGCCTACCAGATGCTGGCCGACCTGTTGATCGGTGCCGAAGAAGAGGTGTACGCGGCCAATGAAAAGGCCCCGGGCGGCTGGCGCGGTGCACGCACATTCCGCGTTGCCGAGAAGGTGCCTGAAAGTGCGGAGATCACCTCCTTCCACCTGGTACCGGCCGACGGCGGCGCGGTGGTGGACTTCAAGCCCGGCCAGTACATCGGCATGAAGCTGGAGCTCGATGGCGAAGAAACCCGCCGCAACTATTCCCTGTCGCGTGCAGCCAACGGCGTCGGCTACCGCATCAGCGTCAAGCGCGAAGGCAACGGCAAGGTCTCCAACCATCTGCACGACAGCGTGCAGGTCGGCGACACGCTGGAGCTGTTCGCCCCGGCCGGTGATTTCACCCTGGTGGCCAGCGAGCGCCCGGTCGCCTTCATCAGCGGCGGCGTCGGCATAACCCCGACCCTGCCGATGCTGGAGCAGGCCTTGGCCAGCGGTCGCCAGGTGCACTTCATCCATTGCGCGCGCAATGGCGACGTACATGCGTTCCGCGAGTTCATCGCCGACAAGCAGAAGCAGCACCCGCAGTTGCGCAGCTACACCTGCTACAGCGAAGCGCTGCCGGGCGATGCGGGCGATGCCGAAGGTTTCCTCAGCCGTGAACTGCTGGAGCAGTGGTTGCCGGCCGAGCGCGATATGGACGCTTACTTCCTCGGCCCGAAGCCGTTCATGGCGCAGGTGAAGAAGCTGCTGCGTGATGTAGGCGTGCCGGAAGCGCAGAGCCGTTACGAGTTCTTTGGCCCGGCTGCAGCGTTGGAAGCCTGAGCCGCGTCATAGCAAAGTGTGCGAGGTAGGAGGCCGGCGGGGAAACCCGCCGGCCTTCTTTTTGATGGCAGCTTCGCAAGCGCCTGCGGCGGCGCTAGGATGCGGCATCGCTCACTGCCAAGGGGAAGTGCATGAACGTCTATGCCGTGGTGTTGGCCGCTGTATCGAGTTTCCTGTTGGGCGGGCTGTGGTATTCACCGGTCCTGTTCGGCCGCGCCTGGAACCGCGAGAACGGCGGCGAAGTGCCGCAGGGACATCCGGGCAAGGTATTCGGCGTGGCCTTTGTGTTCTCGTTGGTAGCGGCGTTTGCCTTCGCATGGTTTGTCGGCCCGCAGCCGGAGCTGCGCAAGGCCTTGTTGTGCGGTCTGGTCGCCGGCTTCGGCATGGTCGCGGCGAGCTTCGGCATCAACTACCAGTTCGCCCAGCGCAGTGGAAAACTGTGGGCGATCGACGGCGGGTATCACACCGCACAATTCGTGCTGTTCGGCCTGATCCTCGGCCTGTGGCACTAACCCAGTAGTAGCAGCTGTTGCTGTTGCCCTAGCCCCCTCTCTTTGCCGCAGGCAAGGGGAGGGCTGGGGAGGGGTAGCAGTTGCCTTTGCCTTTGCCTTTGCCTTTGCCTTTGCCTTTGCCTTTGCCTTTGCCTTTGCAGTTGCAGTTGCAGTTGCAGTTGCAGTGGATTTTGACTTTGACTTCCCGGGTCCCCTTCCGCAGCGACGGAGCTGACGGACAAGACCCCGCATGGGGCGGCGTGCAGGACGCACGTCGTTTTTCGACGATACATGGATGTATCGTCGAAAAATCCCGGCAGCGGAGTGAACCTGGAGCGCGCAGGCAGGGTGTGCTTTCTTTGGGCCACGTTTCTTTGCACAAGCAAAGAAAGGTGCGCTCGCGCGCCGCAGGCGGGCGAAAGCTCTGCACTGGCTTTGGCTTTGGCTTTGGCAGCAACAGCAACAACAACAGCAACAGCAACAACCGAAGCCAGGGCTTTCACTCCCCTTCGGGGAGCGAGTTACTTTTCTTTGCTTGTGCAAAGAAAAGATAACCAAAAGAAAGCACACCCTGCCTCCGCGCCCACGCCGCTGCGCGACGCGGGT
>NZ_JBRRDW010000111.1:0-3580 GCF_056759895.1 Stenotrophomonas sp. STEN038 | reverse complement strand
CCCTAAAGCAAAAACCCCCCCCAAACCCCCCCCCCCCCCCCCCCCCCCCCGCCGCCCCCCCCCCCCCCCCCCCCCCCCCCCCGCTCGGGGCGCGCTGTGTACCGGGTACAGGTTGAACACATACGGTCCCTGCCAGGCAAAGGACCTTGCCATCTTCCTTGCTGCCGTCGTGCCAAGTCACCTTCACAATCGAATTCGGCGGCAGGGACAATACCCCATGAAGTGATCGAAACTCTCCCGCTAATGCGGTCAAACCCGCGATACGGTCGCCACTCGCGCTATAGATTGCATCTTCCTTAGCCGCGGGCACCATGTTGTACGGAAAAAATCGGGAATCGATACTTACAGTGGCAGCAATTGCAACCCCCGCAAACAAAATGGCCGCCCAAAAAAATAGTGACTTCGCCTACGATTTTTCATTCAAATCCCTTTGACTATTTAGACGAACCGTTGACATTATTTACGATAAACTCTATCGCCTGATCAAGCTTTACCTGTTCACCGCGAGGAACAAACTCCCCCCTAATAAAATCTTCATAGGAGGAATAACTGCACTTCCCTGTGTTAAGGCATAGAGAATCCATAATCAACGAAGACGGGCCGCAGTTCAGGCCCATACGGCAAGCTACAACTCCCCACGCATACGTCCCAACACCAGGACCTGAAACTGCCTGATACGCCCCTAGCGCACCACTATCCTCGACTCGCGCCATAAGCTCGCCGGTCTCAAACAGTGCTTTCGCGTCTTTACCGGCAATGGCTAAATCAGCCACTTTTTTTACGTTATCAGGCTTAGGCGTCTCGAAAGAGCGTGTCATCAAACGAGCATTCGCAGTCAAACTTCCGCTCTGAGCAGCTCTCATCAACCATTCTTGATAGTCCAGACCTGAAAATGAACCAGCATTAGAAACCGCCCTGCATCGTTCCGAAACTCTTCTCGCCAGATTCTCAACAGCTGCTCGCTGGCTCTCACTTGCGGTTGCCAGAGACTCTATCCCCTCCACGTACTTTTCGGGTGATGCAGCGTAGCCAGCACACCTCTCGTAGATTTCTGACAACCCCAACTGAGCAACAGTATCGCCCTGCTCAGCAGCTCCTTTAAGGCGATGAAACTCCATCAAGAAGTCTTCGCCGCCACGTTCGCCCCCCTGCCGACCTTCCTGCCCCGGACTCCTATCATTCGCAACAGCAGCTGCGCTTCTAGCGGCGCTCTCAGTAGTAGCGCTATTCAAGCCCGCATCTTTTCCAGGCCACTGCCACCAAATTCCAACTGCAAGCGCGACACCTAAAACACAAACCCCAATAAGTCCTTTTTTCATAGTCACCCCTTCCTAGTTGACATACCGCCACACTAAAGCGCGCACTACCACTGACACAGCAAAACATTTTTTATCAAATGTCAGCTTGTTCGTCTGGAACAACCTAGACGTGGAACAAGGCAAAGAACGCAAGGAAAGCTGGCACGAAGCGAAAACATCACGAGTTTTTCGACTATAACGCGAAAATCCGGTCAGATGCGCCGGGCGTGCGTCGATAATGGCGCACTTCCGCCCAAGAAGTAATGCCTAAGTAGACAGCTCTGGCGCGCCTGCCCGCCAGAGACCTGAGGCAGCCCGGGCGCAATGCGTCATCTATGACCTAGCCTTCGTCGAGGTGCGCCCATGGGCGAGCCTCCTGCATCACTTCTACATCTGGGTCTACCTGTTCACGCACCAAAATGCCGTAATCATCAGCACGAATGCCATGTCACTGCCTCTTGTGGTGCCGGCACACCTTTCAGCCCGACCGAGCCCCCAAGGCTCGTGCTTCGACGGGAACCAGCAGCGTGCCTCACGGCAGGCCTGCAAGCTTTCGCCTGCAGCTGGTGCTGTTGGATGTGATAACCGGCGTAGTAGTAGCGGGGGCGCAATTCGAACGCGCGACCTGCGGCTTATGAGACCGCCGAGCTGCCGGGCTGCTCTACCCCGCAAACGTTCGAGGCCGCGGGCCAACCGCGGACTCCAATCCCGGTCAACCAGCGGCCTCAATGTGTTACGGCGCCCTGCTCACACCTGCGCCCACGTTGCGGAATATGAGGGCTCAATCGGTCCCATTGCAACTGCGGTTCCTCATGAGGAGATTTTCTTCCTCATGCGGAACAACTGCAGATACAAAGTAACAAAACGCTCTTGCCGCCAATGCGCTGCTCAGATCGGCTTGATCAGCTCTTCTACACACATGAGCAACCGAGGGTCAGCGTTTACTCGGTCATGATTCGCCTTGACCCGAGCGTCGGCGGCCGGCCCGCTGAGGCCCGCTTTGACAAGACGATAAAACGCTTGCTCCATCGCCTCGACTGTTGGCGCATTTACTTCCTGTACTTCCCTCATCGGATCCACCGTTACGCTCCTTCTGTGTTGGCGTACCCCAATGATGGCGACTTCCGTTCACAATCTCAAAGTCTGCGACCCCCTAACAAACCTTAACAACCACGGCTACCATCCCCCCGAACAACAAGGGGAACAAGGATGAAGTGGATCGTTCAAGCAGCACCACAGGATGTCAGTGGCTTCAACTGGGACATGGTGTCAGCAATCGGCACCAGCGCTGCGGCACTGATAGCCGTGGGAATCTGGTGGCACGGCAAGTGCGAAGATAAGAAAGAGCGCGCCGCCGCCGCTCGGCTACTGGCCTCCCTTCTCATTCCAAGCATAGAAGAACTATATCTACACTTGGAAAGTCAGATGTACGAGTTCCATGGCAACAGCGAGAACCCCTCCACTACAGAAGCCGAGGCGGCCGTGCAAAAGCGCTGTGCTGAACTTGAAAAGGATTGGTGCGCAGCGAGTCAGTACTTCAGCCAGCAAGAGACGGCCCTAGCCCCAGCCAGGTTTGAACAACTGGTCGAGAAGGTCGGCGTGATGAATCAATCCCAGACGGACGTCCTTACCGACATGCTAAGGCGTGCAGTAGCCCTTCAGAAATCCGCGATGGATCTGACGAGAATCCCTACCAACGAGGCAGAGAGGTTGGATCTGCAACAGCTCCTGCACTCTTTCTACGACTTGCTCGGAACCGCGCTTGCATCGACGTCAGTCGCCCTGAATATGGTTTATGTCCTCAGTGGTTTGAAAAAAGACACCCATGAAACTCCCGCCGCCCGTCATTGAGGGCGGCCTGCAGCACAGAAGTGGCGCAGCGATAGGCCTCGCAGTAGCTTGATCTGCGCATTTTCGCAGCCTTCGCCAGCACCGCCCACGGCAGCCGGTGCTCAGGCCACACCAGCTCGTGGGTGGCGTCGTAGATGACCAGGCGTAAGCGCCAATGGTCGGCTGCCGTAGATAGATCCAACGGGCGCGGCCGCGCTTCAGCCACCACTGGCGCTACGCGGCTGTACGCCAGCACCGATACTGATGGACATCGAGGGTTACGAATGGTGGGTCCAAAACGGGGCAGCGGTGTCCGCCCAATTTCACCGAGCAGCATCCAGGTAGATTTCAACTACCGCGGCGCCAGGTGCCGGGAGCGGATCAAGGGGGGGGGGGGGGGGGGGGGGGGGGGCGGCGCGGGGGGGGGGGGGCCGGGGGCGGGCGGGGGAGGG
>NZ_JBRRDW010000110.1:0-3734 GCF_056759895.1 Stenotrophomonas sp. STEN038 | reverse complement strand
TTGTAGGCTTGCCGGGTCTTGCTGGTGATCTTGCCTGCAGACATGACTGTCTCCCAATGCTACCCCCAACAGAGGCTAGCTCTGTCTAGGAAATCCTGGGAACTCCAGACCGTGGATTGCGCCCCACGCGAAACTGATCTTCTATCCGCAATATCCGGAAGTTCGCTTCTCGGGATTTCTTAAGGGCGCGAGGAATGCCCCCGGCTCGCTGTGGGTCAAGGAAAAACGAGGCACAGAAGCGGATCGAATCCTGCTGCTGGGACTGGGAAACGGCACCAAGATCTTCGGCATTACTTTGCCGCCGGAATCTCCCGCCGCGAAGAGAATCCGATCAAGCGGACCACACGTCGCCTACAGCATGGGTGGAAAGGAGAGTGTGCTGCGTATTTTGCCATTGCCTGGCCAAGAGGTAGGTGATGGTTTCTTTGATCTGATGCGTGAGCTATGCATCATTCATCGGAAGGGCTGGGTTGCCTCGGCGCGTCTGGATCCTGGTGGCATTCTCGTTCCCTGCAATGCGTCGAACTGCAATGGGAATACGCTGGAGTCGCAGCTCGGCATAAGATCCAACGGTTACTCGCAGCCCGACTTCCGGGGCTGGGAAGTCAAGGCTCGACAGGTAATGAGCACAGACAAGCCCGGTGAGAGCACAGTCACGCTTTTCACGCCGGAACCGACGGCTGGCGTTTACGTGGATGAAGGCATTGAGGCCTTCGTTCGCCGATACGGATATGCCGATATGAAGGGGCGCGACGACCGCATGAATTTCGGCGGAATTCACCGGGTCAATCAGCCCGCTCACAACCGGACGAATCTCCGTCTCGTACTCGAAGGGTTTGATGCCGGAACTGGAAAGTACGCATCGACTGGCGCAATCCAGCTTCTTGATAAAAATGACAACGTGGCTGCGGCTTGGCCCTTCGCCAAGCTGCTGGATCACTGGAAAGCCAAGCATGCCCATGCGGCATTCGTGCCTTCACAGGCAAGCTCAGCCGGGCAGGAGCGTCAGTACCGATTCGGACGCAACATTCTGCTGGGAGAAGGGGCTGAATTTCGCTTGCTGTTGAAGGCCTTCCATGAGGGCAAGGTTTATTACGACCCTGGCATCAAGCTGGAAGGGGTATCGAGCGGAAATCCGCGAGCAAAGAGGCGAAGTCAGTTCCGCGTAAGCAGCAAAGATTTGGCCGCCTTGTACGTGAAGAGTCGCATCGTGGATGCTTGCGAGGAAGCGGGCAGCGTGTGACTTGGATTGCTTTGAATTCGGTGCGAGGGCTGCCTTGGATTAGCAAGAATTTCCCATCCATATCATCGGGGTGCTGCAGCAGGCGACGCAATCGGTTGGGAGCCGAGATGGCTGCCGGTCGATGCTGAAATCATCGTTGGCGCCAACAGGGGGGGCGCTGAAACAAACCGCTGTGGTTGGCTGTTTCGTGGTGCTACGTTGAACGAAGCACACTTTATCGGGACACGCATCAACCGACCATTTTCGGCCTGAGGTTCGGTGCTCGATGAGCTACTACCTGCTTTTCTCAGAGTCGGTCTTGAGCGAGGTGCTGTCTTTATCGTGGAGTTTAAAGCTGTTGTTTGAGGTTCAAAGCCAATCCATCAAAGAGGAGGGCTTGGCTTTCTTGTTTGATGCCACGAAGCGAGCACTCCCACACCTCGATGACATTCCAGCCCATTTCGATCAGTTGGATCTTCGTTCGAGCATCGCGGAGGCGATTCGAGTCGATTTTTGCCTGCCAGAATTCAGGCCTTGTCTTGGGTAGGCGATACAACTGGCAGTCATGTCCATGCCAGAAACATCCATGGACAAAAACCACGGTCCGGTATTTCGGCAGCACGATATCCGGTCGTCCAGGCAATCCAGCCCCGCCCAGACGGTAGCGGAATCCCCGCACGTGGAGACCCTTGCGTACAAGGACCTCCAGCTTGGTGTTCGAGCCACGGATCTGCGACATCTGTGCGGATCGCTGCGCGGGGGTAAGGCTGTCGACCAAGTTCAGGCCTTGGCCTTCTTCTTTGCTGGCTTTGCCGGCTCCGAAGCGGACTCCTGCAGGAGGTGTGGAACCATGATCCGTGCAACCTCGCTGATCACAGGAACCACCACCGAATTGCCGAACTGTTTGTAAGCACGGGTATCGGATACGGGAATGCGGAAGTTGTCATCGAAGCCCATAAGGCGTGCGCACTCCCGCGGCGTCAGGCGACGGGGATTCTTCCTCGATCCCTGTGAGATCAGGATTTCAGAGCCATCCTTGTAGTAGCGGGCAGAAAGTGTGCGGCAGGTTGCTTCGGGGGTCACAAGACCAAAGCCGAAGCCGTTGCCTTTTTCCCTATGCTTTGCCGCGTAGTTCTGCAGGTACTCCCAAAGTTTGTCCGAGAGCGTGTACTTGTCCAGAACCTTGCCCTTCGCGCCACCGATGTAAGGAGCATCAGCGGGCTCGGAGCCATCTTGGCTGTGCATCACCGAACCCATCTTGGGGGCGAGGCCGAAGTCAGGCAGATCCAGATCTTCCCAGGTGAATGGCGCTTCCTCGCGGAAGCCGACGATGATGATGCGCTCGCGATGCTGCGGACCGAAATGCTTGCCGTTGATCACCCGGTAATGGACGTGATAACCAAGCTCGTTCTGCAACACATCGATGATGGTCGAGAAAGTGCGGCCCTTGTCGTGGCTCATCAGGTTCTTGACGTTCTCCAACAAGAACGCGCGGGGCTTCTTCTCGGCAATGATGCGAGCTACATCGAAGAAGAGGGTGCCTTGCGTCTTGTCCGAGAAGCCGTGGGGACGGCCCAGTGCGTTCTTCTTTGAAACACCTGCAATGGAGAATGGCTGGCAGGGGAATCCTGCGAGCAGCACGTCGTGGTCAGGTACGTCGCTCTCGTGAACTTTTGTGATGTCGGAGGCGAATACATGGCCTTCCCCATCGTGGAAATTGGCTCGATAGGTCTTTACCGCGTAAGGGTCCCATTCGCTGGTGAACACGCAGCGGCCACCCTGCTTTTCGAAGGCGGTACGGATGCCGCCGATACCGGCGAACAGATCGATGAAGCGGAATTTGCCTTCGCCTGCTGGCGGCTCGCCGAAAGGCAGCAGACGCTGACGGATTGCTTCGGCGACATAGGGCTTGGGTTCGGTTTCGCGGGTCTGCCAGCGGCGGACAGTCTTCGGATCGACTCCCAGTGCCTGGGCGACCTCCTTCGGGCTGAAGCGTTGGAGGGAAAGGTCGATCAATTGGTACGTATTCATGAAGGCTCCGGGAACAACGGGGACAGTATGTCCAATTTCTTCCCGTGGGAAAAGAAATAAATAGGGCGAGCTCGTCGGAATCTGTAAGGCTTGTTGTGCTCTCTCCTGAGAGGCTGACTTTGTGGCTTGCCTGTCGCAAGACTTGAGACAGGTGAGCTGCGTTGGCACCAGTTTGTGGAGCGAGCGCAACGCTGTGGCCAGAAGTTGTAAGGCTTCAAGAGGGTGTAGCTCAGCCGTCAGGTAGTTGATAGCTGTTTTCATGGAAGTCTTCTTCTCGATCCCTCGATGCAGAAGACCGAAGTCATGCGGCAGCGCTAGACGCTGTCGCTACCAACTGACTGCTTCAAAACCGGGGTCCGAGTGGGGGTTGGGGGCGGGACCCCCCGCGGGCCCCGGGTTTTTCGCCCACCACCCGTAGCGCCACCCGGAACCCTTAAAAGGACCGGCGCGGCCTCCCCGCACCCCGGGCACCCAACGCGAG
>NZ_JBRRDW010000109.1:0-4128 GCF_056759895.1 Stenotrophomonas sp. STEN038 | reverse complement strand
GGCTTTGGGCTTTGGCTTTGGGCTTTGGCTCTGGCTCTGGCTTTAAAGCCCCTCTCCCGCCTGCGGGAGAGGGGTTGGGGTGAGGGCAGCTTTTGGCTCTTAAGGCTCCGCTCCAAAAGCCCCCCTCCCCAACCCTCCCCTTCGCTGCGCGAAAGGGAGGGAGCGGAAGCAACCGCACAAACAAAAACACCGGCCATTGGCCGGTGTTTTCAATTCAGCAGCAACAGCCCGAAGGCCGTGCCGCCAATGCCTTACTTACGCTTTTTACGCACGTACAACACCAACGAGTGCTCTTCCAGCTCGAAACCGTGCTCTGCCGCGATCTTCCGCTGCAGCTCCTCGATTTCCGGGCTTTCGAACTCGATGATCTTGCCCGAGTCCACGTCCACCATGTGGTCATGGTGGCCGCCGCGGTCCAGCTCATAAACCGCCTGGCCGCCCTCGAAATTGTGTTTGAGGACCAGTCCAGCCGCCTCGAACTGGGTCAGCACACGGTAAACCGTGGCCAGCCCGATCTCATCACCGCAATCAAGCAGCTGGCGGTAGATGTCTTCGGCGGTGAGGTGGTGGTGCTGGGGGGTGTTCTGTTCGAGCAAGGCAAGGATGCGCATCCGCGGATGCGTTACTTTCAAGCCGACTTTGCGCAGGTCATTGGATTCCATAGCCATCATGTTCATTGGCGGTTTAACGCCAGTTATCTCCGGTCAGATCGCGCTGGGTGCCGGGGAGTGTATCATCGACCTGATTTCCTCAACCGCCCTACCTAATGCGCAACCTCCTGTTGATCGCCGTTGTCGCCCTGTCCACTACTGGCTGCGGCATCATCTACAAGCAGCCCATCTATCAGGGCAACCTGATCCGTGAACAGTCCGTTGCGCAGTTGCAGGTCGGCCAAAGCAAGCAGCAGGTCAACGCGCTGCTGGGCACGCCGTCCATTGCCGACCCGTTCCACGCCCAGCGCTGGGACTACACCGCCAGCCAGCGCGTGAACCGTCTGGGCAAGACCGAGGTGAAGAACTTCGTCGTGTTCTTCGAGAACGACCAGGTTACCCGCTGGGAAGGCGACTATTTCCCGGTGCAGGACGCAGATCTGGCCCGCAACAGCGTGCGTCAGTTCGGCCGCAACCTGGCCAAGGACAAAAAGAAGGGCCGCTGATCCAGCGCCCCCCCCTTCGCAGGGTCAATCGCCGCCGCGCGCCCGCCGGCGGCGATTCTCTTTGGGGTCGGCCAGCAACGGGCGTAGCAGCTCCACCCGGTCACCGTCCTGCAGCAGCTGCTGCGGACGCGCCAGCACGCCGTGCACCGCCATCGCCACTACCTCGGCAGCGCCATCCAGCGCCGCCTCGGCCACTGCATCGGCGACCGTGCAGCCCTCAGGCAGCTCCAGCTGCCGGTGCTGGTAACGGTCCGGCCAGGCCAGCACCACCTCTACCCGCATCACTCAGAGTTCCTGGTCGGCCACGCGCACGAAGTCATTGACCATCCGGTCAGCCAGGCCCTGGAAGCCCAGCGCCAAGGCCGGCCCCAGCAGCCGCGAAGTCGGTTCGAACTCCAACTCCAGGGTGACCTTGCAGGCACTTTCGGACAGGGAATGGAACTCCCAGCGGCCGTGAAGCCGCTTGAACGGCCCCTCGCGCAGCTTCATATCGATGCTGTGCGGGCGCTGCAGCGTGTTTTCGGTCATGAACCAGGTACGGAACGAACCCAGCCCCAGATCGAGCCGGGCCACCAGCCGCTCCTCGCCCTGCTCTAGGATTTCCGCCTTGTCACACCAGCGGAACCGGCCCGGATAGGCGGCGACATCGTTGACCAGGTTGAACATGCACTCGGCGGAGTGTTCGACCAGCGCGCTGCGACGAATGGTAGTCATGGCGATACAGATACAGAAAGTGTTCGGGGAGCCCCCGAATCGGAGACAATACGGAAATGAGCAAGAAACAAAGCAAGGATAAAGCAAAGAGCGGGACGGCCGACAAAACCATCTCGTTGAACAAGCGCGCGCGCCACGAATTCCACCTGGAAGATCGGGTCGAAGCCGGCTTGGTGCTGCAGGGCTGGGAGGTCAAGGCCATCCGCGCCGGTCGCGGCAACATGACCGACGCCTACGCCTATGTGCGCGATGGCGAGATCTTCCTGATCGGCGCGCAGATCACCCCGCTGATCCAGGCCTCCACCCACACCGTTCCGGAAGACCGCCGCCAGCGCAAGCTGCTGTTGCACCGTCGCGAGATCGACAAACTGATCGGCCGCGTCGAACGCGACGGCTACACGCTGGTGCCCACCGCGATGTACTGGAGCAAGAACAAAATCAAGATCGAGATCGCGCTGGCCAAGGGCAAGCAGAATCACGACAAGCGCGATACCGCCAAGGAACGCGACTGGGACCGTGAGAAGCAGCGCGCGATGCGCGCCCACAACCGCAACGCCTGATGTCGGCACAGCGCGCGCTGCAGGTAGCCAACGCGCAGGATGTGCAGGCGCTGTGCGCAAGGCTGCTGGCCTTCAATCGCACGGCCAGCGGCAATGGTTTCGATGAGCTGCCACTGCAATTGGCCAGCCATGACCAGGACGGAGCGCTGCGCGGCGGATTGCTCGGCGACATCTGCGCAGGCTGGCTCGCCATCCATGTGCTGTGGGTTGATCCGGAACTGCGCAGCCAGGGATTGGGCAGCCAGCTACTGCTGGAAGCCGAACAACAGGCCAAGGCTGCAGGCGCGCACAGCGTTGTGCTGGATACCTTCGACTGGCAAGCCGAAGGCTTCTATCTCCGGCACGCTTATGAGGTTTTCGGGCGACTGCCCGACTTTCCGCCCGGCCATGAGCGCATCTATCTGCGCAAGACGCTTTAACCCATCAGTATCCGGCGCAGATCGCGCCGCTGGGCACCAGGCGACTGCAAGGCCGCGTACAGCACGCTCAAGCTGACCACCTCGCTCAACTCAGCAGCTTGGCGGTCGTCACCGCCGAGCCATCGCCGCGCCTCCTCGGCAGCTTCCGGCGGCAACAAGGCAAGAATCGCGGCATCGTCCAGACCCTCAACCTGCAACTGCAGACCGCGCGCGAACCGCAACACCCGCGCGGTATGGATCAGCAACTGAGCCAATCCCAATGCCATCGCGACGGCAGCGGCCCGCTCCACCCCGTCAGGGGCAAGCCCGGACCAAGCCGACTGCAGCAACACCAGCAGCATTGCCGCCAACAGATAGACACCAAGCCAGCGTCGACGCACCTGCCGCACCCAGCCCAGCAACCCGCCACAAAGCAGCAGCACCAACGGCGCAAGCTGCGGCCAATGGCTACGCCCCAGCCACGCCGTGACCAACACAACAACTGCCAGCACCAGATAAAACAAGGCGGGCGCCAGCGCGCGTCGCCGAAACCCGGCCCCAACTCCACCCGCCAACAATCGCAGGCTGTGCACACCGCGCTGCTGCATGAGCACCTCCACCTTCACGAACTTGATGGCGGCCATGGTCCAATGACAAGCGTCGCAGAAAGGTCGGCGCAGCGTTAAGCCTCACTCGACACCTTCAAATTGATACGACGTCGCAGCCGCAAGTAGTTATGCAGATACTTGACTAGACTGGCGCCCCGCCAAGGAGCCTTTTGACGATGGATCGCTGGTACACCGCAACGCTGCTGTCGCTGATCGTTCACCAGATCGATGCTGCCTACTGGCACGAATGGGACATGTTCCATGTGTCCGGCGGCATTCAAGGCTTTCTGTTGTTCAACGCCCTGGCAGTGGGCCTGCTGCTGCACGGCTATCGACAAGTGGTACTGGCTACGCATCAAGCGCGGCCTTATGCCTGGCTCTGTGGCGGCATTGGCGTCCTGACCGCCCTGCTCCATGCAGGCTTCGCCGTTGCAGGAAGCGAGCAATTCGGTCTACCGCTCCCACACACTATCCCATTGGACAGACCAACTCAGATGGGAAAGTTTCGCACTTCGGTCCTGCGCCGACATCTACACAGCCAGTACCACCCGGTGACGTAAAGCACATACTCCAGTCATAGCCTCCACCACTACCGCCGGCCCCCCCGGGCCCCGGGCCGCCGGGGGGCGGGGGGGCGCGGGGGGGGGGGGGGGGGGGGGGGGGGGGGGGGGGGGGGGGGGGGGGGGGGGGGG
>NZ_JBRRDW010000108.1:0-4272 GCF_056759895.1 Stenotrophomonas sp. STEN038 | reverse complement strand
GGCGGTGCGGGGGCGGCGTGCCCCCCCCCCCCTCCCCGCCCCCCCCTCCCGCCCCCCCCCCCCCCGGGCCCCCCCCGGGCGGCCGCCGCCCCCCCGCGGCCCCCCCCCCCCCCCCCCCCCCCCCCCCCACTACAGGTTCGCCTGTTAATCCGGCTGGTACAACGCCCGCGCATTGGCAATCACCCGCCGCATCTGCGCGCGATCGGTATGCCGCGATATCGCCTGCGCACCGAGCACAATCGCCTGCGCACGCAGCGGCGCGGGCACATCGTAGTGCACGCCGCTGGGGCGGTTCTGGAAGGCCCTGCGGGGAATCCCGAGCTGCTGCGCCAGCGCATGCAGCTCGGGCAAGGTGTCGGCCATCAGATGCGCCCAGCGCTCACCGCGCCAGGGATGTACCGCATCGTCGATATAGACCGTCACGTTCAGCCCTGGACTCAGGCCTTGGGCTTGTCGTCGTCAGCCGGGACTTCTTCGGCGATCGCGATGGTCTCTCCCGCGGCGTCGTCAGCAGCCGCCTCAGCGGCTTCCTCGCCTTCGATGCCTTCAAATTCGGACACCAGACCAGCCAGGTAATCGTCGGCGGTCTTGCCTTCGTCAGCGGCCAGGTCGTCGATCATCTGCTGCAGCGCTGCGGAGTATTCCAGGGTGACCTTGCGGCCTTCCTTCTCCTGCACATTGGCCAGGTGCTTGAGCATGGCCAGCATCGGTACCGGGTTGTCTGCATTGCCCATGGTCTGGCCGCCGATGGCCAGCAGCCACTCGTTGCCCTGCAGGCCGATGGCGGCCACGACCTGGCCTTCTTCGTTGACCAGCACGGCGTGGTTCTGCACCTGCTGCTGGGCGTTCAGGCGGGCGAACGGGCGGCGCGGGGCCTGCTTCTTGCGCTTGTCGCGCTTGGCTTTGGAGAGCTTGGACATGATGTTCGGCTGATAGGAAAACGATGCCCATTGTAGGCGCACCGGGCCCCTGCTGCCGGAACAGGGCTCAGCCGGGGCCGTCGCTTACCCCTTCCGCCGGGGCTGCTGCAGCGGTCGCCGGGACGACGGCGGTTACCGGCACCGGCAGGCTGTCGGCCTGATTCAGTGCCGCCGCTTCGGCTTCCTGGCTCATCACCACGATGCTGATGCGGCGGTTGATCGGGTTCTGCGGGTTGCTCTTGTCGAACAGCACCGAGGACGCCAATCCGACCACTCGCGCCACCTTGGCCGGATCCATGCCGCCTTCCAGCAGCGCACGCCGCGCGGCATTGGCGCGGTCCGCACTCAGCTCCCAGTTGCCGTAGCCGACCTGGGTGGAATAGGCGGTGGTGTCGGTATGGCCGGTGAGGCTGATGTGGTTGGGCACCTGGTTGATGTAGCGCGACAGCTCCACCAGGATCGTCTGCGTATACGGCATCAACCGCGCGCTGCCGAGGTCGAACATCGGCCGGTTCTGCTTGTCCACGATCTGGATGCGCAGGCCTTCCGGGGTGATGTCGAGCAGCAGCTGGTCCTTGAACGGCTCCAGCGCCTGGCTCTTGCTGATCGCTTCCTGCAGCTCCTGCTTCAGGGCTTCCAGGCGTTGCTTGTCGCGCTCGCGCTCCTGTACCGGCGTGGGCACCGCTTCCTGCTGGTTCTGGAAGGGATCATTGCTGTTGCCGCGCGACACATCGGTGGCACCGCCCAGCTTGATCATCGAGGTGCTGGCGCCGCCGGGCCCGGCCATGCCCGGCGCCGGGGTACTGCTGCTGCCGGCCAGCGGGCTGGGGTTGCGGAAGTATTCGGAAATCGCCGCGCGCTCGGGCTTGGTGGTGGCAGCCATCAGCCACAGCACCATGAAGAAGGCCATCATCGCGGTGACGAAGTCGGCGTAGGCCACCTTCCACGAACCGCCGTGGTGGCCGCCGCCCTGGATTTTTTTCACCCGGCGTACGATCACCGTGGGTTTGGTCTCGGTCATGGCGCGCGCCTTACTTGATCGACTTCAGGTGCTGCTCGAAATCACTGAAGCCCGGGCGCAGTGCCGAGGGCACGGTCTTGCGGGCGAATTCCAGCGCGATCTTCGGGTTGTAGCCACGCAGGCAGGCCAGCAGCGCGGTCTTCACCGATTCGTAGATGCGTGCGTCCTGCTCGGCGCGTGCTTCCAGCGCCGCGGCCAGCGGGCCGACGAAGCCATAACCCAGCAGGATGCCAAGGAACGTGCCGACCAGCGCGCCGGCCACGTGGGCGCCTACTTCCTTGATGTCGCCACCGATCGAGCCCATGGTGATGACGATGCCCAGCACCGCGGCGACGATGCCGAAGCCGGGCAGGCCATCGGCGACCTTGTTGAGCACGTGGGCCGGTTCCATCGCCTCGTGGTGGTGCTTTTCCAGCTCCAGTTCCAGCAGCGGTTCCAGCTCATGCGGCTCGATGTTGGAGCCGATCATCAGCCGCAGGCAGTCGGTGATGAAGTCCAGCAGATGGTGGTCGGCCAGCACTTTCGGGTAGTTGGCGAATACCGCGCTGTCCTGCGGGTTCTCGACGTGTTCTTCCAGCGCCATGAAGCCTTCGCGGCGGGCTTTGTTGAGCAGTTCATAGAGCAGGCTGAGCACATCCAGGTAGTCCTGCTGCTTGTATTGCGGGCCCTTGAACACGCTGAGCGTGGCCCGCAAGGTCTGCTTGACGGTCTTGAGCGGGGTGGCGATCAGGAACGCGCCGAACGAGGCGCCACCGATGATCACCAGCTCGTAGGGCTGCCACAGCGCGCCCAAGCGGCCATGCGCACCGACGTAGCCGCCCAGGACAGCGAAAATGACAACGAGCAGGCCAACGATGATAAGCATGGGGGCAGACAAGGGGAGGGGATATCCCGTTGTCGGCCGTCAGCGGAAAATCTGTAGGCTGGGCGCAACAGCCCCTGTAGAGCCGAGCCATGCTCGGCTGGGGCTTTACCGGAAACGCTTCTGCCGCGCATGGCTCGGCACTACACGGGAAGGCCCCTGCCGAGCATGGCTGGGCACTAAAGGTGGCGCGCTTGGGTACGCTGCTGGCTCTGCCTCGGCACCACCACGCTGCAGCGGATCCGGATACGGCTGGCCGTTCTCGACAAACCCCAGTGACACCGAGTTCAGGCAATGCCGTTCAAAGGTCGGCGGCGGGCCATCCGGGAACACGTGGCCAAGATGACTGCCGCAACGTGCGCAGACAATCTCGGTGCGGATCATGCCGTGGCTGATGTCGCGGATTTCGCGTACATGCGCCGGATCGAACGGGGCGAAGAAGCTGGGCCAGCCAGTGCCCGAGTCGAACTTGGTGCTGGAGCGGAACAGCGGCAGCGCGCACAGGCGGCAGCAATACACACCGTCACGCTTGTTATCCAGGAACACGCCGCAGAACGGCGCCTCGGTGCCGTGATGCAGCAGCACGCGCTGTTCCTCGTTGCTGAGCCCGGCGATCATGGCATCGCGTTGGGTGGTGCTGGGAGGGGTTAGATCGAAGGCAGTCATGGCGCGGCATCCGTGGGACAGATATCAATGGTAGGGGCGGGCAGGGGCCAGTCCAAGCGCGCATTCATGGCGGCGCAAGCTGTGCCGGCGCATGCTCGGCAGGTGGAAGAACGGGGAAATGCCGATGAAACGGATGACGTATCTGACGTTGGCAGTGCTGGCGCTCGTGCCGTTGTTCGCGCAGGCGCAATTGCAGCAGCCACCGTCGCCGACCGCAACGCGTGCGGTGACGCTGCCACCGCCACCGCCACCGCCACCGCCGTCGCGGCAGCCGGTAACGGTTCCCTCCGATCCACAGCAGGAGGATGTGCGGCCGCTACCGCCACGACCGGTCACCAAGCCCAAGCCAACACCGAAGGTAAAGCCGATCACCCAGCCGCCGCAGCCCGTGCGCCCGATCTACGACAGCAAGGGCCAGCCGGCGCCGCAGATGCGCCAGACCAGCCCGGGCCGGGTGTTGGATACACGCACCAATCGCTATTACGACACCGTGCCCAGTGGTGTTGGGCAGCAGGTAGTGCCGCCGCCAGCCGGCACACGTTGAACCTGTAGTGCCGAGCCATGCTCGGCAGAGGCTTCATCGATAGAGCATCGTTGTAGTGCCGAGCCATGCTCGGCAGGAGCGTCGCAAGCTAAAGGCGACCCCTCCCCAGCCCTCCCCTTGGCCTGCGTCCAAAGGGAGGGGGCGTAGCGCCGAGCCATGCTCGGCAAAAGGGCCTCACCCGTATCGCCTAAGCCGCGCCTGTGGCGGGACGACAGGTGGGGGTGGGGGGTGAGGCGCGGGCGCGGCTGGGAGGGGACCC
>NZ_JBRRDW010000107.1:0-4460 GCF_056759895.1 Stenotrophomonas sp. STEN038 | reverse complement strand
AATTTAAAATACCGGGCGGCCCGGTCCGGGTTGGGCTCCAACTCCCCCCCCCCCCCCCCCCCCGCAACAATCGGTTCTGCGAGAACCTGCTCGGCCAGATTCGGATCGAGATCGAGAAAGGCGATTTCGACTACGCGGCACACTTTCCCACAAGCAAGCGCTCCCGGTAGGTCATCGAGAAGCCGGCCACGCTGGACGACATGAAAACAGTCTTGGATCGGTGGCTGGCGAGTAAGCAAAACGAGCTCGAGCACAGCACCATCATCGGCTACAGCCGGATCGTGAAGAACATCCTGATTCCGCGGATCGGCACCATCGCCCTGCGAGACTTCGATCGGGCGCAGCTCCGAGACCTGGTCGCCAGCTTTGGAGCTACCGTGACGGCCAAGCGGATCAACAACGTGCTTGGGCCGCTTCGGGGCGCTCTCGATGACGCCGTCGACGACGACCTGATCAAGTCCAACCCGATGGACAGCTTCAAGGTCCGGCGCAGAGCGAAGGTCAATGCTCCCGAAGAGGTGGATCCATTCAGCCCCTCCGAAGTCCTCGCCATCTTGGCGGCCTGCGACGAACAGCAGGTGCGCAACTACTGCCAGTTCAACTTTGCCAGCGGCTTGCGCACCTCGGAAATGATCGGCCTCTGCTGGTCGGACATCGATTGGAACCGCGGCACGGTGAAAATCCGGCGCGCGTGGGTCATGGGCAAAATGAAGGCGCCCAAGACCGATTCGGGCGTACGTGAGGTTTCCCTGGTCGCGCCGGCACTGGCTGCTCTCAAAGCGCAGCGCGCGCATACGTTGCTGGCCGGCGAGTTTGTTTTTCACGACCCCAAGACAAACGCGCGCTGGGGCTCGGACCAAACCATTCGCGCCGGTAGCTGGCAGCGGACGTTGAAGAAGGCCGGGGTTCGGTACCGCTACCCGTACCAGATGCGCCATACCTTCGCGAGCCAGGCATTAAGCGCCGGCGAGAACGTTATGTGGGTGGCCAAGCAGATGGGGCACAGAGACTGGACCATCACAGCCAAGAAGTATGCCCGCTGGATCCCATCGATCGTGCCTAATGCAGGAGTAAGCTGGCTCGGGTCTGGCACCAGCAAGCAGTTCAGGATTCAATGAGGTGATCGGCAAACAACCTGCCGCCCACCGGCCAGACCCGGACATCGAAACAAGAGCACTCTGACTCAAACCTCAACCTAAAGCGAAATAGCACCCATCCACCCAGATTTCGGATTCACACCTACTCCTCTGGTTCTAAGCCATAGCCTTGCCAAGCGGGCAGCTTAATTGGATTAGGTTCGACACCGATCTTCATGCCCTTGAGTAAGTCGAAGAATTTCTTTTGAAGATTTCCTTGACCATCATTGAGATGAATGGCGAGCAGCAAACTACAGTACAGCGCTCGGGCCGCCAGTGCTTCAACTTTTGTCAGCATCGCACTTTGAATGCTTGAAGCGCCGGTATGCACAATTCCCGATCGGATATCGTAGATTTCACCAAGATCCGCATGGACGCGGCGCCGATCTTTGCCCTTGAAGCATAGGAGTGACGCATTGTCTGCCAGCGTCACCTTGATCGGCGCGTTCTTATCGCGAGAGAAAATTGCCTCCATCGATATGACAAAGAAAATGAACTGCGTAACGCGGTCTTTCTCATTGACAGCACGAGTAAAGAACTCCAGCGCGTTCCTAAGCTGTGCATTCAAGCTTTTTTCTTTCCCCGAGGAAAGCAGCTCGAGGGCTACTGGCACTTCGGGGCGCTTAATTGCCTGAAGTAGCTTATTTCCTAGCGGAATAGACACAGTCAAAGGACGCATTGCCATAACGCGGTCTAGCATCCCCGTAGACTTGTGGATCAAGAACACATGGTTTGATGTGGGCAACTGTCCAAGCAATGGCTTCTCCGTACGGAATACCCTACCAAGCAATTCAGTCAGCCCAATCATTCGGCGCGCCTTTGCGGGCAACTGAAAGCGCAGAGAGTCGGAAGAACCATGTACGGGCAGGAACAGCAACGGATGGCGACTCAGCGCCTTGTCAGACTGCCGCACCTGACGCTCGAACAAGTCGTCGGAAACAGCGTGAGACCCAAACACCTTGATGCGCCTGTTTAGCGCGCCGCTCGAGGCTGCAGCTGCCGACATCGTGAATGGGCCAATCTCGAATGAGCGAACAAAACTTGGCTTCTTTGACCCGAACCCCAGTGGCCTGTAGAAACCTAAGGGGATGACAGCAAGGTAGTCGCGCTGGGCCGCTGTTCTTCTCACCACAGCGTCGAGTTGGGTTGCAAATTCCTTAGCGTCATGGACGTATCCAGCGTTCAACACCGCGTAGATAAGGTCGAGTGCGTATCCCCAACTTATATGGTTACTTGTGTACTCCGAATGGTAAAAGGCATCACCCAACTTCTGGTTCTCGGAAATCAGCTCATCAACTGCGTCCTGATTCGGTGAATCTTGCTCCTGCAGCGCCCTCAGCTTCGGCAGAACAACCTTCATGACTCGCGTAACCGCATCTATGTTGATTGCAGGTGTTGTACCCAGTGACATGTTGGCTGCACTTCCGTGTGGTTTGGAGAGGTGAGTTAGTCCTCACAGGCCGACACTATAGCGCTCCAACATTCTGTTGCCACCACCGCGAGGACCACCGAATGAAGTCGTCATCGGCCCTCCGGCCGGTAGAAAGGTCAGTGGGAATGGCGGCGCGGTTGTTTCCGAAGCAGGCGTTGATCCGAAAGAGGCCACGCTGGTGTATGTGGCCGTCTCCATTGCTGACTCGGACGATCTCATTCGACCCCAGGGGAATAGAAGCCGCCTTTCACTGCCACCTAATATGGCCACGCTGTGTTAGAGCTTGCACGGTGTCCGGAAGCACTCGGCGACGATTTCGCGCCCGCGGCCTCCGGCTACATTACTGCCGCGCTCTCAAGGCGCCATCACTATGGCTACAGCTCGGCTCCGTTCGAGGCCCTAGGTTCTTGCTACTAGGGCTGCCGCTTTTCGCTTCTGCCCGCATTGCGTCCTGCGGCCAGAAGCGACTGCTCGGTTGGGGTGCCGAGACTGCACCACCACCCCAAGCAATACTCTTCGGGTTCCTTCCTTGTTTCCCCGATCGACGCGAAGAACGCGCCGGCACTTGCCGCGCGATCTTGCTAGCAACCGCTGAATTGCCCTTTCACCTTCACCTGCATCTTATCCCCGAGTATTGCGATCACCTACGCCACCGCCCGACTAGCCATCGATATCCATCAACTCTCGAACCCCATCCATAACCTTACACATCTCATCGTAGTAGCTCTTCATACGTGCGATCGTCACGTCCCCGGGCTTTCCATGAGCAATGCCATGCCGCAATGCAATAACGCTATCAACTGCTGCCTTCCGCTCTTCAATGATCAGCGCATCAAGCGCGGGCTTCCAGGCGGGGTCAAAAGACAGCAGATGCCCAATCAGTTTCTCCGCCTTCAGATTGGTCAGGTTAGTTATCGTCTTAGAGACGTGATTGGTCACTGTCGGGGAGGACCGCCTACTTACGTACTCTACGGTGAAGTTCTTGATCGTTTGATCCATAAAGCCGGACACTAAAACGCAAAGATGCCTTGCGAAATCCGCTCGCAGCTCAATCTCCCCAGGGTCGATTCTCGACGCTCGCGAGAAGGTCGCATCCAATGCATCCTTAAGTGATGCCTGTCGTCGCATGGAGTCAAACGTCCTTGAATGCCTCAGTTGCCAGTTTCAGACGAGTCTGAACCTGATCATCTCGCGCGGTAGCCTTCCCCACTGAATACTGGTAGTCCTTATCTTTCAAGAGACCTTCATAGGCAGCCGCAACCTTACCAGGATCCACAGCAAGCCCGGTTGACAGTCTGCGCGCAATTCCAACCATCACGGAGTCGAAAATCGCCGCATTCAAGGCCTTCGAGATGCGGAAAGGCCTAGGCCCAATGGCGTTGGTAATCGCCTCCATGCTGTCCACAAACGCGCTCTGAATCACCGCCGCATTATTGTGGTCGAGGTTATGATTGAGCTGTGCATACTCCGTGAGAAAGTCCTTCATCGGACTCCTGTACTCGTCGGGAGAGTACATAAGAGCAACAAAGCGCAGAATCAGTTCGTGATCCTTGAGGTTCTTGGACGGCGGACCAAATGCAGCTCGCCAAGCGGGCGTTTCGTTCAAATCGCGGACTAGCTGCATCAATTTACCAGGCGCGAGTGCAACACGGATCTCATGCGGTGACAGCGACGTTCCGCCCGAATTGAGCCGTTCAAAAAGAGTGTATATGCTCGAAAGGTCCTGATCGTCCGCGGTCTTCTTTATGACTGTTGCGTGGATAATCGCGTCATCCAAGGTTCGGGGCGTGTCCGATTTTTTGTGTGTGAGGCGGTTTAGTCCGGAAGTCTCTTTCAGCGAGCCAGCGTGAATCGGTCTTCGTAGATTATCGCGAACTGGTTCATCGCCGCCT
>NZ_JBRRDW010000106.1:0-4721 GCF_056759895.1 Stenotrophomonas sp. STEN038 | reverse complement strand
GGGGCGGGGGCGTTGTGGGTCGGCGTCGGTGGGTGTCCGTACGTCCTTCGCCCGCCCGCCCGCGCCCGCCCCCCCCCCCCACTACAGCTCCCTCCCTTTTGCGCAGCAAAGGGGAGGGTTGGGGAGGGGTAAACTTTTTGCCGGTTGATGCAATCCCGGCTTCGCGGCTCATGCCGCTCCTACGGATACGATGGCTGGCAAGCCCCTTGCCGAGCATGGCTCGGCACTACGCATAACCCACGCCACGTGACCTGTGTTCCCCGCAGTCCGCCCGCGCTCCTGCATAATCAGCACGATGAGCGTCCTGCGTTTTGACAATGTCAGCAAACACTATGCCGGTGGCCATCAGGCGCTGCTGGATGTCAGCTTCGAGGTGGCGGCCGGCGAAATGCTGTTCGTCACCGGGCACTCCGGTGCCGGCAAGAGCACCTTGCTCAAGTTGATCCATCTCAGCGAGCGGCCCAGCCGTGGCGCGGTCATCTTCGGCGAGCGCAATCTGCTGAAGGTGCGCGGCGGCAAGGTTGCCCTGCACCGACGCGAAGTCGGCGCGGTCTACCAGGACCATCGCCTGCTGGTCGATCGCAGCATCGGCGAGAACGTCGCCCTGCCGCTGATCCTGCGCGGCGACCGTCGTGCCGATACCGGCAAGCGGGTGCGTTCGGTGCTGGAGCGGATGGGCCTGGGCCACCGCGAGAAGGCGCTGCCCAGCGAACTGTCGGCCGGTGAACAGCAGCGCGTCGGCATTGCCCGCGCGATTGTCGCCGAGCCCAAGCTGCTGGTGGCCGACGAGCCCACCGGTAATCTTGACCCGACCCTGGCCGCGGAAATCATGACCTTGTTTGCCGAGCTGCCTGCGCGCGGCACCAGCGTGCTGGTGGTCAGCCATGACCTGGCCCTGCTCAAGCAGATGCGCAAGCGCGTGTTGATCCTCGACCACGGCCGTCTGGTCGATGACATCTCGCCGCAGGACCTGGCCGAATGACTAGCAGCAACAGCAGCGAGAAGTCCGCAACGAACACCAGCACGGCGGCACCGTCGCGCCTGGCCACCTGGATCAACCACCATCTGCACAGCGTGGTTTTCAGCCTTGGCCGTGCGCTGCGCAGGCCGTGGGCAACCGCGCTGACGGTGGCGGTGATGGCACTGGCACTGGCGCTGCCGTTGGGGCTGTCGATCGGCCTGGACAACCTCAAGCATTTCTCCGGGAGTGTGCAGCAGTCGCGCGATATCAACCTGTTCCTGAAGACCGACGTCGATGGCGCCGCGGCGCAGGAGCTGGCCAAGACCTTGCGCGCCCGTGCCGATGTGGCGCAGGTGCAGCTGCGCACGCCAGACGAAGGCCTGGCCGAGCTGCGTCAGAACGCCGGTCTTGGCGAAGCCATCGATGCGCTGGGTGAGAACCCGCTGCCCACGCTGCTGATCGTGACCCCGGCCGACGGCGTCGACGCCGCCCTGGCCAAATCGTTGGAAACCCTGCCGCAGGCTGATCTGGTCCAGCACGATGCGCTCTGGCGGCAGCGCCTGGATGGCTGGCTTAACTTCGGCGCACGGCTGGTGCAGGTGTTGTCGGTGCTGCTGGGCCTGGGTGCAGCGCTGGTGGTCGGTAATACCGTGCGTCTGGACATCCAGGCGCGGCGCGAGGAAATCGGTGTGCTGCAGTTGCTGGGTGCAAGCGACGGTTTCATCCGCCGCCCGTTCGTCTATCTGGGGGCGTGGTATGGGCTGGGTGCTGGCGCACTCGCGCTGGGCCTTATCGGCGTATGTGGGCTGGCCTTGCGCGCCCCACTGGCCAATCTGTCGCAGAGCTACGGCAGTCCCTTCATGTTGCATGGCCTGGATCTGCTGCATTCGGGCATGGTGCTGGTTGGCACCACGATCCTGGGTTGGTTGGGGGCATGGCTGGTGACCGGTCACTTCCTCAGGCAGACTCGCCCGACTGAAACCTGAGGCCCGCATGTCCACGCACGAGCTCAAGCACCTGATCAGCGACGCGCCGCGGGTAATGGTGGTCGATGGATCCAAACTGGTACGGCGCCTGATCAGCGACGTGCTCAAGCGCGAACTGCCTGATGTCGAGGTGGTTGGCTGCGCCAGCATCGCCGAGGCGCGCGAAGCGCTGGCTGCTGGCCCGGTGCATCTGGTCACCACCTCGCTGGCCTTGCCCGATGGCGATGGGCTGGCGCTGGCGCGTGGCGTACGCGAAACCGCCGGGCAGGCCTATGTGCCGGTGATCGTGGTGTCCGGCGACGCCCAGCAGCATCTGGAACAGCGTCGCTTCACCGAGTACGTCACCGATTATTTCGACAAGGCGCTGGGCCATGAAGCCCTGGCGACCTTCATCCGCGGCTATGTGCAGCCCGAGCCGGTGGCCAATGCCACGGTGCTGTATGTCGAAGACAGCCGGGTGGTGGCCGAAGCCACCAAGCGCATGCTTGAACGGCATGACCTGCATGTGGTGCATGTGCTGACTGCCGAGGACGCGTTTTCGCTGCTCACCGCCGAGTCGCTGGGCCGCACCACGCGGCAGGTGGACCTGGTGCTGACCGACGTCACCCTCAAGGGCGAGCTCAGCGGCCGCGACGTGGTCGAGCGCATCCGCGTCGACTTCGCCTATGGCAAGCGACGCCTGCCGGTACTGGTGATGACCGGTGATAGCAATCCGCACAACCAGTCTGCGCTGCTGCAGTCCGGCGCCAATGACCTGGTGCAGAAACCCATCGAAGAGCGCCTGCTGGTGACCAAGGTGTTGTTCCAGCTGCGGCTGGCACGCATGGCACAGCCGGCGGTGGTGCTGTGAGCGAAGACGGCGCACAGATCCAGCTTGAGCCCAGTTGGAAGGCGCGCATCGGCGATTGGCTGCTGCGTCCGGAAATGCGCGAGCTGTCGGCCTTCCTGCGCAAGCGCAAGGCGTCGGGCGCCCATGTGTTCCCGCCTGGCCCGGAAATCTTTGCTGCCTTCAACGCCACGCCGTTCGAGCAGGTCAAGGTGGTGGTGCTGGGTCAGGACCCGTACCACGGTCATGGCCAGGCGCATGGCCTGAGCTTCTCGGTGAAGCCGGGCGTGCCGGTGCCGCCGTCGCTGCTCAACATCTACAAAGAGCTTGAAGCCGACCTGGCCATCCCACGCCCGGACCACGGTTGCCTGCTGCCATGGGCGCAGCAGGGGGTGCTGCTGCTCAATGCCGTGCTGACGGTGGAAGAGGGCAAGGCGGGTGCGCACCAGGGCCGTGGCTGGGAGGGCTTTACCGACCACGTGGTCGATGTGCTCAACCGCGAGCGCGAAGGATTGGTGTTCCTGCTGTGGGGCGCCTATGCCCAGAAGAAGGGCAAGGTCATCGATACCCGCCGCCACCGCGTGTTCAAGGCGCCGCATCCCTCGCCGTTGTCGGCGCACCGTGGTTTCCTCGGCTGCCGTCATTTCTCGCAGGCCAATGACTATCTGGCCCGCAACGGCCAGGCCCGGATCGACTGGCGGTTGCCGGCGCTGGCCGATCTGGCGCCGTCTGATCGCTGAACTGCCTTGATTCCTGTCATATCGCGGTGACCTTGGCTTTGCTACCTTGACGGGGTTGGGAATGCCGTCGTTGCTGTCGCCTATTCAGGTTTGGCCTCGAGTTTGCGAACAAAAACAGAACGCTGGAACTTTTTCTGTACTGAGCAGTCCAATAGTTCGACTGCTAAGATGAGGTCCTATGAACCTGAACACCTCTACTGCCCTTGTGGCAAACAATCTCCCGATCCCCAGTGCGCTCGGTTCGCTGGACGCCTACATCGGTGCCGTGCACCAGATCCCGGTGCTGTCGGTCGATGAGGAGCAGGAACTGTCGCGTCGCTTCCGTGACGAGCAGGATCTGAACGCCGCGCGTGAGCTGGTGCATTCGCACCTGCGCTTCGTGGTGCACGTGGCCCGCGGCTACAACGGCTACGGCCTGCAGCTGGGCGACCTGATCCAGGAAGGCAACATCGGCCTGATGAAGGCGGTCAAGCGCTTCGACCCGGACATGGGCGTGCGTCTGGTCTCTTTCGCGGTGCATTGGATCCGTGCCGAGATGCACGAGTTCATCCTCAAGAACTGGCGCATCGTCAAGGTCGCCACGACCAAGGCGCAGCGCAAGCTGTTCTTCAACCTGCGCAAGTCCAAGACCCGCCTGGGCTGGATGAACGCCGCCGAGGTCAGCGCCGTCGCCAAGGATCTGAACGTCTCCGAGCGTGAAGTGATGGAGATGGAATCGCGCCTGTCCGGTCGTGACATCGGCTTCGATGCGCCGTCGGATGAAGACGACGATCATGCGCCGCCGTCGCCGGCTGCGTATCTGGTCGCGCGCGATGAAGATCCGTCGCAGGCCTATGAGCGCGAGGACAGCGAAGACAACCAGCTGAGCCTGCTGCGCGAAGGTCTGGCCAAGCTCGACCAGCGTTCGCGTGACATCATCGCGCGCCGTTGGCTGGACGCCGACAGCAAGGTGACGCTGCAGGAACTGGCAGATGAGTACGGCGTGTCTGCCGAGCGCATCCGCCAGATCGAAGCCAACGCGCTGAAGAAGATGAAGGCACTGTTCGCCGCCTGAGCAAGGCTGCAGCAGTGAAACAAAGGCCCGGGGAAACCCGGGCCTTTGCTTTGTAGTGCCGAGCCATGCTCGGCAGGGGCATTCCCGGTGGCGGTTGGTCCGTGCATGAAGCCCCTGCCGCGCATTGCTAGGCACTACACGGTGCGTTGGTTAA
>NZ_JBRRDW010000105.1:0-4909 GCF_056759895.1 Stenotrophomonas sp. STEN038 | reverse complement strand
CGCGAGACTTCACAATGACGAAGCGAAAGCAACGGGTTTCCGTGGCGCGTGGTACATGCTCACGCTCACCTACCGAGACGGATGCAATAGCGGCCCTCGTGACATTAGCGATCTTCTGCGAGCGATGCGGGGCCACTTCAATGTCACTCGATCCCGCGCCAAACGGTTTGCGGGTCAAGTTTTCCGTTACCTCTGGGTGGGAGAACTCACCCAGCGCGGCATCCCCCATTACCACGTCTTGATTTGGGTTCCGCAGGGGATGTACTTCGGCAAGATCGATCAGCGTGGTTGGTGGCCGCATGGTTGCACCAACATGCAGAAGGCTCGCAACGCAGTTGGCTATCTCGCCAAGTACGCAAGCAAATTCACCAGCCTTGTTGCTGGCTACTTTCCCAAGGGTTTCCGTACGCATGGCTGCGGTGGCCTGAATCAAGAATCCAAGCGCGAACTGCGCTACTGGAAAGCACCCGTTTCAGCACGCGAGATCCTCGGCGCTGCTGCCGACATTCGCAAAGCGCTTGGCGGGTGGTTCGACAAACTCACCGGTGAATTCTGGCCCTCACCGTGGCGAGTAACCATTTTTGGCGGCCGGACAATCGCTTGGAAGGTGATAGAGCTATGAAGATTCAAATTCTTTCGGACAAGGTGCTGGTTAAGAAGATCCCGGCACGTGGTGAGCGTGCTGCTATGGAGTTCAATGAGCAGAACGCTGCAATCATTGATCCGAATGGCGGTTTCCCCAAGCCGTTCAAGTTGTCCTTGCAGGCCGGTGAGCATCCGTATCGCCCAGGCTTTTACACGTTCGATCCGTCCAGCTTCGTCACCGACGAATACGAGCGTTTGAAGATCGGCCGCGATCTCAAGCTCGTTCCGTTTGTTCCTGACGCACCGACCAAGTAACCCCACAAGCGTGCCGTCCGTCGTTTGCGGCGGGCGGCTCGCAAAGCGAGCAAGCCATGGAAGAAGAAACCATCCTCGTTCTGCACTGCAAAGCGTCTGACTATGACGCCTCAACAGGCGTGTGTGCGTATCCATTCTATGGCCCCGCGTCGAGCTTTCCGCCACCGCTCGGCGTTGAAGATTCATTGCTCATAAGTGCTGCCATAGGCGGTGCATGGGCAGTGGGTTACATGATCCGGCAAGCACGCCGGGCATCAGGTGGTTAATTCAATCCATCCAATCAAAGAGGTGTTTTATGAAGCGTCGTTTCCACAACCTGCCGGCCCGCGCAAAGCAGATCGCAACCGGTGCCACCGCGTTCGCCATGACTGCCATGGTCAGCGCTCCCGCCTTTGCTGGCGAACTCTCCGAAGCCGTCACCACGAACATTGATAAGGGCGAGTTGACCCTGATCGGCGTGGCGGTGCTGGCCTTGGCTGGTGTCATCGCGCTGATCAAGGGCGGCAAGCGCGCTGCTGGTTAATCCGCAGCACGGTGGGGCAGGGCAGGGAAACCTGCCCTTTCCTTTTGTAGCAAACACGAACAGAGGTGCAGGTAATGAACTACGTCGGATATTTCGTAATGCTCGGCATGCTGGGTGGCCTGTGGCTTGCCCTCGACTCATGATTTCTCGCATCTTCGCCAATGTCCTGGCACGTCGTGTTGCAGCGCTTGTCGTTGTCGGCGTGCTGGCATGTTTTGGGATTGACCCTGCGTTCGCAGTCACGTTTGGATCTCAGGGCGAGGCGTTGTCTCAGTGCAGATCCGACCTTGCGCAGGCCAAGATAGATGCCGCAGCAAAAGGTACCTACGTTGCTCCGTCCTTCGTCTGCAGCATGATCACCACCGAAGTTTTCCAAGGGCAGAACGTCGGTGTGTATCGCTGCGAACTGTCAGAAACGTTCAATGGCAATCTTTATCGCTGCCGCAAAGACACTGAACGCTATTACCGGTATCCGCTTGCCAATACTTGCCAGAAGCAAGATCCATATACCGGTCAAGGTCCTTGGTCGACACTTGATGGCAATGCACGCAATGGCAGTCTTGGTTGTAGGCAGGGCTGCGATGGATTCTGGAATTCCAATGCCGATGGATCCATGACGTTTACGCCTACTGGCGGTGTATGCCCAGAGAATGAAAAAAACAACTGCGCGCAGATGGTCGGCTATCACTGGAATGCGATTCTCTCTGTTTGCGAGCCGAACGATGTCGAGTGCAAGGATGGCGAGATCAAGAAGGGCGGCAAGTGCGTTGAAGCTTGCCCCGCTGGCATGCAGATTGATGTTGATGGCACATGCATAGCAAAGAAGGGTGAGTGTCCTCCCGGCAGTGTCTTGGCCCCTTCCGGACAGTGCTTGCCGGGTGACGGGCAGTGCGCAGTTGGTGAGGCGCGAGGTAAGGACGGCACCTGTAAGCGAGATGCAGACGGCGACGGCAAGCCTGATGCTGGTGAAGAAGAAGGCACTACGGATGAGACGTTCTCAGGTGGTGACAGCTGCAATGCGCCTCCCGCTTGCAGCGGCTCTCCGATCATGTGCGGACAGGCTCGAATTCAGTGGCGCATTGACTGCAATACACGCAAAAACCGGAATGTTGCGGGCGGTGCTTGCTCGACCCCACCAGCGTGCACCGGGGAGAAATGCGACGCGGTTGAAGTGACCAGTTTGCACATGCAATGGCGTAGTGCTTGCGCCGCCGAGAAGCTATTGGCAAAGACCAATGGTGAAGGTGACGGTGGTCAGCCCGAATGGACCAAAGTAGGTGGCATGAACCAAAACCCCGGTGCAGGGGAGCAGGCGTCCGATAAACCCAAGCTCAACGATAAGGACGTCAATACCGATGACCTTGATCAATCCGGTTTCGGTGGCGGCAGTTGCATAGGTTTTGCCGGTGGTGGCGGTAGCGGGATTAGCTCCGGATTTCTGCAGACCATGGCGTCGCCTCCGGCGTTCTGGTGCACCTTCATCGCCATCTTGAAAGGTGCTTTCGTGCTTATCGGCGCCATTGCATCAGTCATCATTATTGCTAAGGGAGCTTGATTCATGCCCATGATTATTGGCGCGCTGGTGAGCATGCTCATTGGCGCATTGCGCGAGTACCTTCCCGGAATTGTCGGGCGTATTCTTCTGGCGTTCGGCATCGGCCTGTTCTCCCATACCGTTGCTATGCCTGCGCTTAAATCCTTTGTTCAATCAAAGATGGGAGCGCTTGGTGGTGTGGGCGCTGCCTACTTTGATGCCACGGGGCTGGGCATCATGATCACAATGATTTTGTCTGCTATCACTGCTGCGAAGGCGCAGAAGGTGATTCTAGGCAAGTTGACTGGGGGTGCCTGATGGGACTCTATCTCGTCACTGGTCAGCCAGGACACGGAAAGACTGCTTATGCGGTGGACAAGGCGTTTCAGTTCAAGAAGGAAGGCCGCTCTATCTATGTCCACGGCGTTAAGGATTTCGATTACGACAAGGCTGGAATGAAGTACTTGGAAGATCCGCTCAAATGGCAGGATCTGCCCGACGGATCTGTCGTGCTGCTCGATGAGTGCTACACCGTTTTTCCAAACCGTAATCCGGGTGCCAAGGTTCCTGATCATGTCGAAGCCATGGCGCGGCATCGGCATCGCGGTTTCGACTTCATTCTTATTGCTCAGCAAGGGTTGCAGCTGGATCCGTTCTTGCGCGGCCTGTATGAGGAGCATTGCCACGTTCGGCAGACCTCCATTATCAAGAGCAAGACAAAGCTCAAGCGCTGGACGCAGTATCAGAGCAATGTTCAAGGCGCTTGCAATGATGTGCTTGATTGGGTTCGTCCCAAATACGTCTTTGACTATTACACCTCGACCACCATGGTCACTACTAAGCGTCGTATTCCTATGTGGCTTGTTTGGCTGTTCGTCGGTGTCGTGTTCGTCGTGCTCGTTGTTCTCGGCATCAAATGGAACTTCTCGCGCAGGATCGCGGAGTTCGATGCTGAGAAAATCAAATCTGGTCAGGCCATAGGGGGGCAGACCGCCGCAGGAGGGACGAACGCGGCGGGCGGCCCCCCGGTACGCCAGTTCAAGACGCCCACCGACTACGCCATCGCGCACCTGCCGCGATTTGCGACGATGCCGGAAACCGCTCCCATTTTTGATGACCGTCCCCCTGTGTCGCAGCCATCGCTTTTCTGCATGTCTGCTCTCGATGGTGACGATGCCCATGGCACACGCAAGGAAGCGTCATGCACATGCCTGACAGAGCAGGGCACGAAATACGACATTTCGCAGCCCGAGTGCCGGACCATTGCGAGATACGGGCCTGTCTACAACCCGTATAAAGCCCCAAAGGCTGAAATGCCGGTTGCGCCTATAGCAGATCCAACCGCAGCGCCTGCCGGTACTGCCCAGGTATCTGGCAGCGTCATCGGTCGTGCCCAGCGCGCTCAAGGTTCGTTCCCTGAGAATGAGCCCTATAAATCTTCCAGCTACAGCACGATTCAGGCCCGTCCGGGCTTTTTGTAGGGGTGTAGGGGCTAAGCCCCTACGGATAACGCCTCACGCGCGTGCAGAGCGTTTCAGCGCCGGTAGCAATGGGACCACTGGGCAAGGTTCCGTCGATCGACGGATCTCTCCCTTGGCAAGCCGCTTTTCGTCATCGAGTAGTCGCCGGTACTCTTGGGCCAGTGCAGCTGTCAGGCTCAGCCACGCCAGATCCTCCGGCAGTAGCTCGCGGCCCTCGGGTGTGACCAATCGACCCGACTTAAACGAAAAACCGGCCCAAGGGCCGGTTAGTTTGCGGTTACGCATGTTGCAGACTCCGTGTCAAGATCCCAAGCGGCTGCACAAGCCGTGCCAGCCATTGTCCGAACAATCCGAACATAATATACATTATGCGAAATGGCTGATGGGCCGATTGAGATGGATCTGGATCTGGCTCACTTCTCACCTACCATCCCGGCCTCCTAAGGATTCGGGGGAAATTGAGGCATGAGC
>NZ_JBRRDW010000104.1:0-5040 GCF_056759895.1 Stenotrophomonas sp. STEN038 | reverse complement strand
CGGCAGGGGCTCTACCGGTAAGGCCCCTTGCCGAGCATGGCTCGGCACTACAAGGGTCTATCGGTAGGACCCCTTGCCGAGCATGGCTCGGCACTACAGTGGCCGCCGTTTTCCATCCCGCCCAATCCGGGTTTGATCGCCGTTTTCCCGGTTTCGTCGCAGGCCGCTTGCAGCTTGGCGGGCGGCGCCTATGCTCACCCCCAATCCCTACGGTGACTGCCCCATGTTCGCCAGCCTCTTTCTCGGTTTCCGCATACTCGCCGCCTGGGCGTTGACGATCCTCGTCGCCGCGTTCCTGTGGAGTGGCCTGTTCAGTGGCATGGATCAGTCACCGGGCTGGATCTTCGGCCTCGCCGCGATGGCGCTGATGATCTTCGCGCTGACCGCCGTGGTCGGTCATATCCGTCGTGTCACCCTGATCGCCGACCGGCTGGATTCGCAGAGTCTTGCCAATCGCCATCGCCGCCAGGTCGAGCTGCCATTGGATGCCCCTACCGCGTTCGCGCTGCTGGAGCAGGTGATCGGGCAGATGCCGCGCATCGAGCAGCTGGAGCGCTCGGTCGGCACGTTGCAGCTGCGCGCCACACAGCGCCGCGCCGATCCCTATGGCGAGCGTCCGCCATCACGCTGGAACCCGATGGCGCGGCTGGCGATCAAGCACAACCAGATCACCGCCCGCGTGATTCCGGGCGCCGACACCAGCAGTGTCACCCTGTTCTTCGAGCCCGATGCCGGTGCCTGGGTGGACCTGTTGCTGCTCGATGAAGGCAGCAACTACGAGAACGCCGAGGCTGTCACCCATGCGCTCAGCGGCAAGGTCGCCCAGCAGCGCCGCGAAGAGCGCGAGCACGCAGCACGTACCGAGGCCGAGAAGGAGCTCAGCGTCGCCCGCCTCAACCTGTTGCATGCACAGGTTGAGCCGCACTTCCTCTACAACACGCTGGCCAACGCACAGGTGCTGACCCGCAGCGATCCCGCCCGCGCCGAGCAGATGCTGGGGCACTTGATCCAATACCTGCGCAGCTCCCTGCCAGGCATCGACCAGTCGGTGTCCACGCTGGGACAGGAACTGGAACGGGTGCAGGCCTATCTGGAAATCCTGCAGATCCGCATGGGCTCGCGGCTGACGTTGCAGATCGATGTGCCTGAACACCTGCACGGCGTCAGCCTGCCGTCGATGTCGCTGCAGACCCTGGTCGAGAACGCGATCAAGCATGGCCTGGAGCCCAAGAGCGGCGGTGGCACGGTGTGGATACTGGCGCGCGAGCTGGACGGTCAGCTGACGATCACCGTCGCCGACGACGGCCAGGGCATCAGCACCGACAACAGCGGCACCGGCATCGGCCTGAAGAACCTGCGTGAACGCCTGCGCCTGAGCTGTGGCGAACAAGCCACGCTTGCACTGGTTTCCAACTTCCCCAGCGGCATGGCCGCGACCATCAGCCTGCCCAAGCGTGTTGCATCACCGCCGCCCATGGCTGCTGTCGCACCGACGGCAGTGCCGGCAAACAACGCACCGATGCAGACAACAGTGAACATCCCGGAGTTGCCCCGTGCATCTTGAAGCACTCATCGCCGAAGACGAGCCGCTGCTGCGTCAGGCGCTGGTCGCCCAGCTGCAGCGCCTGTGGCCAGAGCTCGATATCGTCGCCGAGTGCGAAGACGGTGCCGCCGCATTGGAAGCACTGGAAACGCACAAGCCCGATCTGGCCTTCCTCGACATCCGCATGCCTGGCATCACCGGGCTTGATGTAGCTCGCGCGCTGCAACAGCTGAGCCCGCAGACCGAAGTGGTGTTCGTTACCGCCTACGACCAGTACGCGATCAGCGCGTTCGAGCAGGGCGCGGTGGACTACCTGCTCAAGCCGGTCAGCGATGAGCGCCTGCTGGCAACCCGCCAGCGCGTGTTGGCGCGCAGGCAGAGCGGCAATGCGGACCCGGGGGTACTGGAGCGGCTGCTGCAGCAACTGGCAAGGCAGCCTGCCGCGGCGCTGGCCGCACCACCGCTGGCCTGGATCACCGCCAGCAACGGTCGCGAGACCCGCCTGGTGATGCTGGACGAAGTGCTGTATTTCCGCGCCGACAGCAAATACACCGTGGTGGTCACCGCCGAGGAAGAACTGCTGCTGCGCAGCTCGCTGCGCGAACTCACGGCCGCCCTGGATGCCAACAGCTTCCGCCAGATCCACCGCGCCACCATCGTCAACATGAAGGCGGTGGCGGCGGTGAGCCGCGATGACAGCGGCCGCGGCGTATTACGGCTGAAACAGCGCAGTGAAACGCTGGTGGTCAGCCAACCCTTCATGAGCCTGTTCCGCGGCATGTGATGCCGCCCCCGCTTGCCGGAGTATTGCCATGCATTACCTGACAGTTTTGATCGGCAGCCTGCTGTCGATGCTGGGCATCCATGAAACCCCAGGGCAGACCTCGGTCACCCGCATCAGCGGTGAACATAGCCTGCTCAGCCGCACCACCGTGGCCAACGGCGTCAGCCGCTTCCAGTGCCTGCAGAGTGATACGGGTCGCTGCAATTATCTGTTGTACCGCGAGCACTGCAGTGGTGCTGGCGATGCCCAGCTGTGCCGTCGCGAAAGCCTGGGCGATTTTGTTGTCGTGGTCGGCGCCACCCGCCAGTTGAGCGGCTTGCCCAGCGGATATTCCCAGCAGGTAACCCTGCAGAAATAAAATCGCCGCGACGAGCGCGGCGATGGGTTTCAGGGAGTGCGACTGGCTCAGAACGCAGGCTGTAGTCGCAAGCCGTCGTCACCGATGTGATTGAGCTTGCCGACCAGTTCCGAATGCTGCCGCATGCGTCCAAGTTCACGCATGATGCGCACGTCTTCGTGACGCAGCTCGCGGCTGCTGGTGACGGCCTGCTTGTAGTCCAGTACTTCCGGATAGTGCTCGGCCATTTCCAGGGCTTCGGCCACTTCATCCACGCTGTCCGCATCGGAGCTGATACGGGCGCGGCTGTTGAAGGCCTTCATCCAGCGCTCGAAGCCAGCGGTGTGGTCGAACATGTTGGCCATGAACCAGATCACGAACAGGATCGATACCCAGGAGCCGAGCACGATCACGATGCGGGTGAAGGTGATATGGAAGTCATCGCGCCACAGGTAATTGGTGATCAGGCCCAGGATCAGCAGTGACGACGCCTGCCACAGCACGATCGAGGCCATCAGCCATTGGCACTTGGCCTTGGCCAGCACCGACACTTCCTCACGTATCTGCTGATCACTCAGGTTCTTCCAATGATCGACCTGTTTCTCGAACGGGCTGTTGTACAGCTCGTTGTCTTGCAGCAGCAATCCCAAACCTTTGAACAGTGCGATCATGTTGAGCTCCTTGCAGATACTTGCTGGAACGAGCGACGGATGCAGGTTGGTGCGGTCAGGCAGGCTCAGTTCTAGCACTTTCGTCGCACTTGGCAATGGGGGCGGTGCGAAGAACCGGCCGGCGGTGTTTAACGTGAGACCATGACAGCGCGGAATTTTTGCGGTGCGTCATCGTCCAAGCCGAAGGACGTTTCAGTTTTTGTCGAATTCTTTGCTGCATTCGCACATTGACTGTCCGGCGCCGGGGCCGGGCCTTGACGGCGGCTGTACGGAAGCCGGATCGGCCGCTCAGGCAAGCCAGCTGCGCAGCTGGACCGGTACGATAGGCGCCATGTCATCCCTGTTCAGCCCCGTCTCTGCCGCCGCCACCGCCCATATCCGTCGCTGGGTGCTGGATGCCTTTCCACGTAACCAGAACGGCGTTGAATACGACACGCCGCTGGGCGATCCGGGCTGGTTCGGGCCGGGCAGCGTCACCTGGCGTATCCATTCCGAGTTCCCCGGCATGTTGGCCGGTGGTTTGTGCGCGTTGATGCTGCAGTTGCTGCACCCGCGCGCGTTGGCCGGCGTGTACGACCACTCCAATTTCCGCGAGGATCTGGTTGGGCGGCTGCGCCGCACCACCAGTTTTGTCGCCGGTACCAGTTATGCACCGGCGGCCGAGGCCGACAAGCTGATCGCCAAAGTCCGGCGCATTCATGCGCAGGTGGTGGGCACGTTGCCCGATGGCCGTACCTATGCCGCCGACGATCCGCAGTTGCTGACCTGGGTGCATGTCACCGAAGCGTATGGATTTCTGGAAGGTTGCCGGCGCTATTGCCGCGAAGTTCCAGCCGCCATTGCTGATCGCTATTACGACGAATACCGGCGCGTGGCCGAGGCCTTGGGCGCGCGCGATGTGCCGTCCAGCGAAGCGCAGGTGCGCGATTACTTCCAGGCGCAGCAATCGCAGCTGAGCATGGATGAGCGCTCGCGTGAGGTATTGGACGTGCTCAGTGAAGTGCGCTTGCCGGTACCGCTGCCGGGCGTGTCGCGCGATGTGTTTCTGGCAGCGGGCGCGGCCTTGTTGCCGGAGTGGGCGGTGCAGCTGCTCGGTCGCAGTCGTGGCCAGCAGTTGCAATCGGTGGTGGCAGCGCGGGTGCTGCGCAGCGTGGCGCCGCTGTTCCGGATTGCTTTGAACGATGGTATTTCCACCCGCGCCTGCAAGCGGGTAGGGCAGGAGCCGGCGGCGCTCTCGGCCTGGCCCGATTTGACGTAGTGCCGAGCCATGCTCGGCAGGGGCTTTACCAGCGAAAAGCTGCCCTCACCCCAACCCCCGCTCCGCGCCCCGGCCCTTGCGCTGGCGCAAGGGCGTTCGATGGGCAGCGAACCTGTGGTTCGCACCCTGCCCCTCTCACCCCGCAGGCGGGAGAGGGGCTAAAGCGGTAGTGCCGAGCCATGCTCGGCAGGGGCTTTACCAGCGAAAAGCTGCCCTCACCCCAACCCCCGCTCCGCGCCCCGGCCCTTGCGCTGGCGCAAGGGCGTTCGATGGGCAGCGAACCTGTGGTTCGCACCCTGCCCCTCTCACCCCGCAGGCGGGAGAGGGGCTAAAGCGGTAGTGCCGAGCCATGCTCGGCAGGGGCTTTACCAGCGAAAAGCTGCCCTCACCCCAACCCCCGCTCCGCGCCCCGGCCCTTGCGCTGGCGCAAGGGCGTTCGATGGGCAG
>NZ_JBRRDW010000103.1:0-5251 GCF_056759895.1 Stenotrophomonas sp. STEN038 | reverse complement strand
CCCCCCCCCCCCCGCGCCCCTGTCCCGCGCCCCCCCCCCCCCCCCCCCCCCCCCCCCCCCCCCCCCCACTACTGGTGGAGCAGGTCTCATGCCGAGCATGGCTCGGCACTACAGGTGAAGCGTCAGCGCTTGCGGTGGCGCTTGCCCAGGTCGCGGGCCAGTACCCAGACGACCAGCAGGTTGACCGCCAGCAGCAGCCAGGAGGCCCAGCCGGGGTGTTTGACGATGGCGTAGAAGTCCAGCGGCAGATAGAGCGCGGCGGAGATGCAGCCCAGCCATGAGGCCCAGGCCTTGGCGCGCCACAGGCCCCAGGCTTCAAGCACGCGCAACAGCCCGTAGCCGACCAGTACAGCGGCGCCGAGGTGAACAGTATCGGGGGTGATCATGCCCAGCAACGAGGAGAACGCGCCGTTCTCGGGGTCACCACCTGCGCGGTGGATCAGGGCATTGATGATGTTGCGAAGCGGAGCCGGCCCGGAGATTTCCAGGCCAGCCGCGGCGAGAAAGGCCAGTACGGCCTTTCCCGCTTCCAGCAGCGCGATGGCTGCCAATCCCGGATGCGCATGCGGATCCGGGTTGTAGGGCTTGTTGTCAGTCAAGACAATCAGCCGCCGCGCGACGCCTTCTTGCGGTCGCTTTCGGTCAGGAACTTCTTGCGCAGACGAATTTCCTTCGGGGTGATTTCCACCAGCTCGTCGTCGTCGATGAAGTCCAGGGCCTGTTCCAGCGAGAACTTGATGGCCGGGGTCAGCTGGATCGCATCGTCCTTGCCCGAAGCGCGCATGTTGGTCAGCGGCTTGGTCTTGATCGCGTTGACGGTCAGATCGTTGTCCTTGGAGTGGATACCGATCAGCTGGCCTTCGTACACGTTGTCGCCTTCAGCTGCGAACAGCTTGCCGCGTTCCTGCAACGGGCCCAGCGAGTAGGCCGGGGTTGCGCCCGGGGCATTGGCGATCATCACGCCGTTCAGGCGCTTGGCGATGGCGCCCTGTTCCTTCGGGCCGTAATGGTCGAACACGTGGAACAGCAGGCCAGAGCCCTGGGTCAGGGTCTTGAACTCGTTCTGGAAGCCGATCAGGCCACGCGCCGGGATCTTGAAATCAAGGCGAACACGGCCCTTGCCGTCGGACTCCATGTTTTCAAGCAGGCCCTTGCGGGTGCCCAGCTTTTCCATCACGCCGCCCTGGTGCTGCTCTTCGATATCGACGACCAGCTGCTCGATCGGCTCCATGGCCTGGCCGTCGATCTGCTTGATGATGACTTCCGGGCGCGACACGGCCAGCTCGTAGCCTTCACGACGCATGGTTTCGATCAGCACCGACAGGTGCAGCTCGCCACGGCCGGAGACCAGGAACTTGTCGGCGTCTTCAAGCTGCTCGACCTTCAGTGCCACGTTGTGCACGGTCTCGCGCTCCAGGCGCTCCTTCAACTGACGGCTGGTCAGGAACTTGCCACCGGACAGGTCCTTGTTGCCGGCGAACGGCGAGTTGTTGACCTGGAAGGTCATCGAGATGGTCGGCTCGTCGACAGTCAGCGGCGGCAGCGCTTCCGGGGTGTCCAGGGCGCAGACGGTGTCGGAGATGGTCAGTTCCTGGATGCCGGAGATGGCGATGATGTCGCCCGCCTGTGCTTCCTCGACTTCGATGCGCTCCAGGCCCATGAAGCCCAGCACCTGCAGGACCTTGCCCTGGCGCTTCTTGCCTTCACGGTCGATCACGGCGACGGCCTGGTTCTTCTTGACCTTGCCGCGCTGGATGCGGCCGATGCCGATCACGCCGACGAAATTGTTGTAGTCCAGCTGGCTGATGCGCATCTGGAACGGGCCGTCGGCCTCGACTTCCGGCACCGGCACGTACTTCATGATCGCTTCGTACAGCGGGGTCATGTCGCCGTCGCGGACGGTGTCTTCCAGGCCGGCGTAGCCGTTCAGGCCCGAGGCGTAGACGATCGGGAAGTCGAGCTGCTCATTGGTGGCGCCGAGCTTGTCGAACAGGTCGAACACCTGGTCGATGACCCATTCCGGACGGGCGCCCGGGCGGTCGACCTTGTTGACCACGACGATCGGCTTGAAGCCCATCGCGAAGGCCTTCTGGGTGACGAAGCGGGTCTGCGGCATCGGGCCGTCCATCGCGTCAACCAGGATCAGCACCGAGTCGACCATGGACAGCACGCGCTCCACCTCGCCGCCGAAGTCGGCGTGTCCCGGGGTGTCGACGATGTTGATCCGGTTCTTGGTGCCGGTCTTCTTGTCTTCCCAGGTGATGGCCGTGTTCTTGGCCAGGATGGTGATGCCGCGTTCCTTTTCCTGGTCGTTGCTGTCCATTACGCGCTCGGCGAGTACCGTGCGCTCGGACAGGGTGCCGGACTGCTTGAGCAGCTGGTCGACGAGGGTGGTCTTGCCATGATCGACGTGGGCGACGATGGCGATGTTGCGAAGATTTTCGATGGACATGCGAAAGACGGCCAGCCGGTGCCGTGAAATGGGGAAAATGAGTCCAGCATTATAGCGCTATGTCGCAGTTATGCGAAAACTGCCGTTCAGACTGGTCCGATAGCCCATTCAGACTTCTCCCCGGCAGGCTGCGGGGGAGGGGCAGCAGCACGGGCAGAGCCGGGTGTAAACTAGCGGGCTATTGAGAGTCGTCTTCTTTACTAAGGATTTCCCATGTCGCTGATCGCCAATTTCGACACCTCCCGCGGCCTGATCAAGGTTGAGCTGTATGCCGACAAGGCGCCGCTGACCGTCGCCAACTTCGTCAACCTGATCAAGCATGGCTTCTATGACGGCCTGGCGTTCCACCGTGTGATCGCCGACTTCATGGTCCAGGGCGGCTGCCCGGAAGGCTCCGGCCGTGGCGGCCCTGGCTACCGTTTTGAAGATGAAACCAAGAACGGCGTGCGCCACGAGCGCGGCGTGCTGTCCATGGCCAATGCCGGCCCGAACACCAACGGCAGCCAGTTCTTCATCACCCACATCAAGACCGATTGGCTCGATGGCAAGCACACCGTGTTTGGCAAGGTGCTTGAAGGCCTGGACGTGGTTGACGCGATCCAGCAGGGCGATGCGATCAACAAGATCACCCTGGAAGGCGATACCGACGCCGTGCTGGCCGCCAAGGCCGACCGCGTCGCCGAGTGGAACAAGATCCTCGCCGCCTGATTGATACCGACGGCCACCTGCACAGGTGGCCGTTTCTGATTCCAGCTGGCCAGCGCGCCTGCGCAGGCCCGGCCTTACCCCCACAACCGCTTCTTAGCAGAGGAAACCCCCATGAAAGCACCCGTTCGTGTTGCCGTAACCGGCGCTGCCGGCAATATCGGTTATGCACTGCTGTTCCGCATCGCTTCTGGCGAAATGCTGGGCAAGGATCAGCCGGTCATCCTGCAGCTGCTCGAAATCGACAACGAAAAGGCCCAGGCCGCCCTGCAGGGCGTGGTCATGGAACTGGAAGACTGCGCATTCCCGCTGCTGGCTGGCGTGGTGACCACCGCTGACCCGCTGGTGGCCTTCAAGGACGTCGACGTGGCCCTGCTGGTCGGCGCACGTCCGCGCGGCCCGGGCATGGAGCGCAAGGACCTGCTGCTGGAAAACGCCAAGATCTTCACCGTGCAGGGCAAGGCACTGAACGCCGTCGCCAAGCGTGACGTCAAGGTGCTGGTGGTCGGCAACCCGGCCAACACCAACGCCTACATCGCGATGAAGTCGGCACCGGACCTGAACCCGCGCAACTTCACCGCCATGCTGCGTCTGGACCACAACCGTGCCCTGAGCCAGCTGGCTGCCAAGACCGGCAAGACCGTGGAAAGCTTCGAGCAGTTCACCGTGTGGGGCAACCACAGCCCGACCATGTACCCGGACTACCGCTTCGCCACCACCGGCGGCGCCAAGGTTGCCGAGCTGATCAACGATCAGGAATGGAACGCCAACACCTTCATCCCGACCGTCGGCAAGCGCGGTGCAGCGATCATCGCCGCCCGTGGCCTGTCCTCGGCCGCTTCGGCTGCCAACGCTGCCATCGACCACGTGCATGATTGGGTGCTGGGCAGCAACGGCAAGTGGGTGACCATGGGCGTGCCGTCCGACGGCTCCTACGGCATTCCGGAAGGCGTCGTGTTCGGCTTCCCGGTCACCACCGAGAACGGCGAGTACACCATCATCAAGGACCTGCCGATCGACGACTTCTCCAAGAAGTACATCGACATCACCCTGGGTGAGCTGGAAGAAGAGCGCGCTGGCGTTGCCGACCTGCTGTAACAGCTGGCGGTTGATGTGATGCAATGAACGGGGAAGCTTCGGCTTCCCCGTTTTTATTTGTTGTCGGTTGTAGTGCCGAGCCATGCTCGGCAGAGGTTTTACGCGTGAAGCCTCATGCCGAGCATGGCTCGGCACTACGCTCCCTCCCTTTCGCGCAGCGAAGGGGAGGGCTGGGGAGGGGTAAGCTTTCTGCCGGATTGACGGTCTATCGGTAAGGCCTCTGCCGAGCGTGGCTCGGCACTACATTTCGATTTTTATGACTGACACGATTGCTTTGCACTACATCGACGAGGCGCTGCTGTTGGCTGAAAAGCCGGCCGGTCTGCTGTCTGTGCCGGGTCGTCTGCCGGAAAACCAGGACTGCGTTGTGTCGCGCCTGCAGCTGGAGTATCCGGATGCATTGACCGTGCATCGGCTGGATCAGGTGACCTCTGGATTGATGTTGTACGCGCGCGGCAAAACGATGCAGGTTGCCTTGTCCAAGTTGTTTGAACAGCGGCAGGTCAGCAAGCGCTATGAAGCGTTGGTGCAGGGATTGGTTGAGGGCGAATCCGGCGAGATCGATCTGCCATTGATCTGCGATTGGCCGAACCGGCCAAAGCAGATGGTGAGCTTTGAGCTGGGCAAGCCGTCGTTGACGCGTTGGCGGGTATTGGCGCGGGATGTGGTTGCGCAGACCACGCGGGTTGAACTGGAGCCGGTGACCGGGCGCAGCCATCAACTGCGCTTGCACCTGGCAAGCATCGGGCATCCGATCGTGGGTGACGTGATGTATGACGCGCAGCCTGCGTCGCGGGTTTGCCTGCATGCGCGGCGTTTGGGGTTTGTGCATCCGTTGACTGGGGAGTTACTGGAGTTTGTTTCTGAGTGCACTTTCTAAAGTCAAAGGCTTGCCCTCACCCCAACCCCTCTCCCGGGGCCCCGCGGGGGGGGGGGGGAGCGGGGCGGGGGGGCGGCAGAGACACCCCCAACCCCCGCGGGGCCGGGGGTGGGTGT
>NZ_JBRRDW010000102.1:0-5345 GCF_056759895.1 Stenotrophomonas sp. STEN038 | reverse complement strand
TGAGGCCCGATTCGAAGTTCTTTGAAAGTATGCGCAGGTATCTTGTGAGGACGCCTGCAGGAATGGATGACTGTCCATCTTGCAGACGTTTAATCAAGCAATGATTCAATTGTTTTAATGCAAGCGAAACGTTGCCAGTGGTTGAACTTCTGCAGCTAAAGTTATTGTCTTCGGACATGTAGTTTTAAGTGAAGAGTTTGATCCTGGCTCAGAGTGAACGCTGGCGGTAGGCCTAACACATGCAAGTCGAACGGCAGCACAGGAGAGCTTGCTCTCTGGGTGGCGAGTGGCGGACGGGTGAGGAATGCATCGGAATCTACTCTTTCGTGGGGGATAACGTAGGGAAACTTACGCTAATACCGCATACGACCTACGGGTGAAAGCCGGGGACCTTCGGGCCTGGCGCGAATGAATGAGCCGATGCCCGATTAGCTAGTTGGCGGGGTAAGAGCCCACCAAGGCGACGATCGGTAGCTGGTCTGAGAGGATGATCAGCCACACTGGAACTGAGACACGGTCCAGACTCCTACGGGAGGCAGCAGTGGGGAATATTGGACAATGGGCGCAAGCCTGATCCAGCCATACCGCGTGGGTGAAGAAGGCCTTCGGGTTGTAAAGCCCTTTTGTTGGGAAAGAAAAGCAGCTGGTTAATACCCGGTTGTTCTGACGGTACCCAAAGAATAAGCACCGGCTAACTTCGTGCCAGCAGCCGCGGTAATACGAAGGGTGCAAGCGTTACTCGGAATTACTGGGCGTAAAGCGTGCGTAGGTGGTTGTTTAAGTCTGTCGTGAAAGCCCTGGGCTCAACCTGGGAATTGCGATGGAAACTGGGCGACTAGAGTGTGGCAGAGGATAGTGGAATTCCTGGTGTAGCAGTGAAATGCGTAGAGATCAGGAGGAACATCCGTGGCGAAGGCGACTGTCTGGGCCAACACTGACACTGAGGCACGAAAGCGTGGGGAGCAAACAGGATTAGATACCCTGGTAGTCCACGCCCTAAACGATGCGAACTGGATGTTGGGTGCAATTTGGCACGCAGTATCGAAGCTAACGCGTTAAGTTCGCCGCCTGGGGAGTACGGTCGCAAGACTGAAACTCAAAGGAATTGACGGGGGCCCGCACAAGCGGTGGAGTATGTGGTTTAATTCGATGCAACGCGAAGAACCTTACCTGGCCTTGACATGCACGGAACTTTCCAGAGATGGATTGGTGCCTTCGGGAACCGTGACACAGGTGCTGCATGGCTGTCGTCAGCTCGTGTCGTGAGATGTTGGGTTAAGTCCCGCAACGAGCGCAACCCTTGTCCTTAGTTGCCAGCACGTAATGGTGGGAACTCTAAGGAGACCGCCGGTGACAAACCGGAGGAAGGTGGGGATGACGTCAAGTCATCATGGCCCTTACGGCCAGGGCTACACACGTACTACAATGGTGGGGACAGAGGGCTGCAAGCCGGCGACGGTAAGCCAATCCCAGAAACCCTATCTCAGTCCGGATTGGAGTCTGCAACTCGACTCCATGAAGTCGGAATCGCTAGTAATCGCAGATCAGCATTGCTGCGGTGAATACGTTCCCGGGCCTTGTACACACCGCCCGTCACACCATGGGAGTTTGTTGCACCAGAAGCAGGTAGCTTAACCTTCGGGAGGGCGCTTGCCACGGTGTGGCCGATGACTGGGGTGAAGTCGTAACAAGGTAGCCGTATCGGAAGGTGCGGCTGGATCACCTCCTTTTGAGCAAGACAGCATCGCCTGTCAGGCGTCCCCACAAGAAACCTGCATTCAGAGTTCCACAGCCAACAGGGTTGGCTTGGAAAAGTCCCAATACGGGGCCTTAGCTCAGCTGGGAGAGCACCTGCTTTGCAAGCAGGGGGTCGTCGGTTCGATCCCGACAGGCTCCACCATGTTGACGCTATGACAGAACATTGGGTCTGTAGCTCAGGTGGTTAGAGCGCACCCCTGATAAGGGTGAGGTCGGTAGTTCGAGTCTACCCAGACCCACCACACTCTGAATGTATCCGCATACTAAGAATTTATAGACATCAGCACTGTGGCTGATATCTGTTCTTTTAAAACTTGTGACGTAGCGAGCGTTTGAGATTATCTATCTTGACGTGTCGTGAGGCTAAGGCGGAAGACTTAAATGTCTTCTTATTAATTGAGTCGTTATATTCGTATCCGGGCTTTGTACCCCTGGATCAAATGTATAACCCAAGGCAACTTGCGGTTATATGGTCAAGCGAATAAGCGCACACGGTGGATGCCTTGGCGGTCAGAGGCGATGAAGGACGTGGCAGCCTGCGAAAAGTATCGGGGAGCTGGCAACAAGCTTTGATCCGGTAATGTCCGAATGGGGAAACCCACTGCTTCGGCAGTATCCTGCAGTGAATACATAGCTGCTGGAAGCGAACCTGGTGAACTGAAATATCTAAGTAACCAGAGGAAAAGAAATCAACCGAGATTCCCTGAGTAGCGACGAGCGAACGGGGAACAGCCCTTAAGCTGGTATGGTTCTAGAAAAACGGTTTGGAAAAGCCGGCCATAGAAGGTGATAGCCCTGTATTTAAAAGGGCCATTCCAGTGAAGACGAGTAGGGCGGGGCACGTGAAACCCTGTCTGAATATGGGGGGACCATCCTCCAAGGCTAAATACTACTGACCGACCGATAGTGAACCAGTACCGTGAGGGAAAGGCGAAAAGAACCCCGGAGAGGGGAGTGAAATAGATCCTGAAACCGTGTGCGTACAAGCAGTAGGAGCTCGAAAGAGTGACTGCGTACCTTTTGTATAATGGGTCAGCGACTTACTGTTCGTGGCAAGCTTAACCGTATAGGGGAGGCGAAGGGAAACCGAGTCTGATAAGGGCGCATAGTCGCGGGCAGTAGACCCGAAACCGGGTGATCTAGTCATGCCCAGGGTGAAGGTGCGGTAACACGCACTGGAGGCCCGAACCCACTCCCGTTGCAAAGGTAGGGGATGAGGTGTGATTAGGAGTGAAAAGCTAATCGAACCCGGAGATAGCTGGTTCTCCTCGAAAGCTATTTAGGTAGCGCCTCATATGTATCCTCTCGGGGGTAGAGCACTGTTATGGCTAGGGGGTCATCGCGACTTACCAAACCATTGCAAACTCCGAATACCGAGACGGACTGTATGGGAGACACACGGCGGGTGCTAACGTCCGTCGTGAAAAGGGAAACAACCCAGATCCACAGCTAAGGTCCCAAATTTACTGCTAAGTGGAAAACCATGTGGAAAGGCACAGACAGCCAGGAGGTTGGCTTAGAAGCAGCCACCCTTTAAAGAAAGCGTAATAGCTCACTGGTCGAGTCGGTCTGCGGGGAAGATTTAACGGGGCTAAGCAGTAAACCGAAGCTTGGAGTGCATAACTTTGTTATGCGCGGTAGAGGAGCGTTCCGTAAGCCTGTGAAGGTGAGTTGAGAAGCTTGCTGGAGGTATCGGAAGTGCGAATGCTGACATGAGTAACGATAATGCGGGTGAAAAACCCGCACGCCGAAAGCCCAAGGTTTCCTTGCGCAACGTTAATCGGCGCAGGGTGAGTCGGCCCCTAAGGCGAGGCAGAAATGCGTAGTCGATGGGAAGCAGGTTAATATTCCTGCACCTCGCGTAAGTGCGATGGAGGGACGGAGAAGGTTAGGTGTACCAGGCGTTGGTTGTCCTGGGGAAAGGCGGTAGGTTTGGATCTTTGGCAAATCCGGGATCCTTTAAGACCGAGCACCGAGACGAGCCTTTAAGGCGAAGTCACTGATACCACGCTTCCAGGAAAAGCTCCTAAGCTTCAGCTTACGCAGACCGTACCGTAAACCGACACAGGTGGGTAGGATGAGAATTCTCAGGCGCTTGAGAGAACTCGGGTGAAGGAACTAGGCAACATGGCACCGTAACTTCGGGAGAAGGTGCACCCTTTTTGGTGGCTCATGCGAGCTATAGCTGAAGAGGGTCGCAGTAACCAGGCCGCTGCGACTGTTTATCAAAAACACAGCACTCTGCAAACACGAAAGTGGACGTATAGGGTGTGACGCCTGCCCGGTGCTGGAAGGTTAATTGATGGGGTCAGCCGCAAGGCGAAGCTCTTGATCGAAGCCCCAGTAAACGGCGGCCGTAACTATAACGGTCCTAAGGTAGCGAAATTCCTTGTCGGGTAAGTTCCGACCTGCACGAATGGCGTAACGACAGCGGCGCTGTCTCCACCCGAGACTCAGTGAAATTGAAATCGCTGTGAAGATGCAGCGTTCCCGTGGCAAGACGGAAAGACCCCGTGAACCTTTACTATAGCTTTACACTGAACGTTGAGTTCGTCTGTGTAGGATAGGTGGGAGGCTATGAAACTGTGGCGCTAGCTGCAGTGGAGCCATCCTTGAAATACCACCCTGTCGTGCTTGACGTTCTAACCTAGGTCCATTATCTGGATCGGGGACCGTGTATGGTGGGTAGTTTGACTGGGGCGGTCTCCTCCTAAAGAGTAACGGAGGAGCTCGAAGGTACGCTCAGCGCGGTCGGACATCGCGCACTGTGTGCAAAGGCATAAGCGTGCTTGACTGCAAGATCGACGGATCAAGCAGGTAGGAAACTAGGACTTAGTGATCCGGTGGTTCTGTATGGAAGGGCCATCGCTCAACGGATAAAAGGTACTCCGGGGATAACAGGCTGATACCGCCCAAGAGTTCATATCGACGGCGGTGTTTGGCACCTCGATGTCGGCTCATCACATCCTGGGGCTGTAGTCGGTCCCAAGGGTATGGCTGTTCGCCATTTAAAGTGGTACGCGAGCTGGGTTCAGAACGTCGTGAGACAGTTCGGTCCCTATCTGCCATGGGCGTTGGAAGTTTGAGAGGGGCTGCTCCTAGTACGAGAGGACCGGAGTGGACGAACCTCTGGTGTTCCGGTTGTCACGCCAGTGGCATTGCCGGGTAGCTATGTTCGGAAGCGATAACCGCTGAAAGCATCTAAGCGGGAAGCGCGCCTCAAGATGAGACTTCCCGGGGCACAAGCCCCCTAAAGGAACCATATAGACTATGTGGTTGATAGGTCAGGTGTGTAAGTGCAGCAATGCATTGAGCTAACTGATACTAATGATCCGTGTGGCTTGACCATATAACCTCAAGTTGCCTTGGCCGACATGACATGTCGATAGATACCAAGTGCACGCTACGTCACAAGATCCATGAGAGGCAGGCGCCTAAATCCGTACTTTGGATGGCGACGCTCCAACCGTCTCCCTGATGAAATTAGCGCTATGGAACCACCCGATCCCATCCCGAACTCGGAAGTGAAACGTAGCCGCGCCGATGGTAGTGCAGCCTAAGCTGTGCGAGAGTAGGTCATCGTCAGG
>NZ_JBRRDW010000101.1:0-5876 GCF_056759895.1 Stenotrophomonas sp. STEN038 | reverse complement strand
ACCCTCCCCCAACATCCGTCCTTCCTGCTGCGGCCGCGCGGGCGGCTCGCCGGCGTCTTGGGCGCCCACCGGCCCCCCGCCGCCCCCCCGCCCCCCCCCCCACTACAGGTGACGCATCAGGACTTCATGCGTTCCCAGAAGCCCTTTACGCCGTCGATGAAGGTTGCCGACTTCGGCGAGTGCTTGCGCGCTTCATCACCACTGAAGGTGGCTTCAAACTGCTCCAGCAACTTGCGCTGTTCTGCCGTCAGGTTGACCGGGGTTTCCACCACGACGCGGCAGTACAGGTCGCCTTCGGTGCGGCTGCGCACCGACTTGACGCCCTTGCCACGCAGACGGAACAGCTTGCCGGTCTGGGTCTCGGCCGGGATGCGGATCTCCGCTTCGCCACCCAAGGTTGCGACACGGATTGCATCGCCCAGCGCTGCCTGCGAGATACGCACCGGCACTTCGCAGTGCAGGTCGTCGCCATCGCGGGTGAAGATGGCATGCTCGCGCACGCGCACTTCCACATACAGATCACCTGCCGGTGCACCGGCCGGGCCGGCCTCGCCCTCACCCTGCAGGCGGATGCGATCGCCGGTGTCCACGCCTGCCGGCACTTTGACCGACAACACCTTGTCTTCTTCGATGCGACCGTTGCCGTGGCAGGTCTTGCACGGCTTGCTGATGATCTGACCGCGACCATCGCAGTTGTGGCAGGCCTGCTGCATGGCGAAGATGCCACGCTGCACGCGTACCTGGCCACGACCACCGCAGACATTGCAGGTCTCGACCTTGCGGTCTTCCGAGCCGCTGCCGTCGCAATCACCGCACTCGGCCAGGGTCGGAATCTCGATGCGGCGCTCAACGCCGGCCACCGCTTCTTCCAGGTCCAACTCCATCACGTAGCCGATGTCGGCACCGCGACGCGGCTGACGCGGACCGCCGCCACCTCCGCCAAAAATATTGCCGAAGATGTCGCCAAAAATATCATTCATGTCCGGACCACCCGGACCACCGCCACCACCGCCCATGCCGTGTTCAAACGCAGCGTGGCCGTGGGCGTCGTACATGCGCCGCTTATTGCCGTCGGACAGGGTTTCGTACGCCTCCTTGCACTCCTTGAAGGCAGCTTCAGCGGCAGCGTCGCCCGGGTTGCGATCCGGGTGGTGCTTCATCGCGCAACGGCGATAGGCCTTCTTCAACTCTTCATCGGTGGCGGTGCGGGCTACGCCCAGTACTTCGTAATAATCGCGTTTCATCGGCACATGAGGTTCTGTAATCGGGGTTGGGAATCAGGGACGGAAAGCCTGGTATTGCAGATACCGGAAGGGGATCCGGAAGCCGGAACAGTAGTTCCGGATCCCGAATCCCCAGGTACAACGCCGGCCTTGCTTACTTCTTGTCGTCCTTGACTTCGGTGAACTCGGCGTCCACTACGTCGTCATTGGACTGGGCACCAGCGTCGCCGCCCGGCGCCGGACCGCCCTGCTCACCAGCGGAAGCAGCGGCAAACAGCGCCTGACCGGCTTCTTCCAGCGACTTCGACTTGGCTTCGATCTGCGCCTTGTCGTCGCCCTTCATTGCGGTTTCCAGATCGGCCAGTGCGGCTTCAACCTTGCCGATCACGTCGCCGCCAACCTTGCTGCCATGCTCGGTGATGGCGCTGCGGGTGGCGTGGATCAGACCATCAGCCTGGTTGCGGGTCTGCACCAGCTCCTGGAACTTCTTGTCTTCTTCGCGGTTGGCTTCCGCGTCGGCGACCATGCGTGCGATCTCGTCCTCGGACAGACCCGAACCAGCCTTGATCTCGACCTTCTGTTCCTTGTTGGTCTTCTTGTCCTTGGCCGACACATGCAGGATGCCGTTGGCGTCGATGTCGAAGGACACCTCGACCTGCGGCATGCCGCGCGGTGCCGGCTCGATGCCGGACAGGTCGAACTTGGCCAGCGACTTGTTGTAACGGGCCTGCTCGCGCTCACCCTGCAACACGTGCACGGTCACGGCCGACTGGTTGTCCTCGGCGGTCGAGAAGGTCTGCGAGGCCTTGGTCGGGATGGTGGTGTTCTTCTCGATGATCTTGGTGAACACGCCACCCATGGTCTCGATACCCAGCGACAGCGGGGTCACGTCCAGCAGCAGCACGTCCTTGACGTCGCCGCCCAGCACGCCGCCCTGGATCGCAGCACCCAGTGCCACGGCTTCGTCCGGGTTGACGTCCTTGCGCGGTTCCTTGCCGAAGAACTCGGTCACGGCCTGCTGCACCTTCGGCATGCGGGTCTGGCCACCGACCAGGATCACTTCGCTGATGTCGCTCGAACGCAGGCCGGCGTCATTCAAGGCAACGCGGCACGGCTCGATCGACTTCTTGATCAGCTCTTCGACCAGGCTTTCCAGCTTGGCGCGGGTCAGCTTGATGTTCAGGTGCTTCGGACCGGAAGCGTCTGCAGTGACGTACGGCAGGTTCACTTCGGTCTGCTGCGCGGACGACAGCTCGATCTTGGCGCGCTCGGCGGCGTCCTTCAGGCGCTGCAGGGCCAACGGATCCTTGCGCAGGTCGATGCCCTGGTCCTTCTGGAACTCTTCAACCAGGTATTCGATGACGCGGTTGTCGAAATCTTCGCCGCCCAGGAAGGTGTCACCGTTGGTGGCCAGCACTTCGAACTGCTTCTCGCCGTCGACGTTGGCGATCTCGATGATCGACACGTCGAAGGTGCCGCCGCCCAGATCGTAGACAACGATCTTGCGATCCTTGTTGTCACCCTTGTCCAGGCCATAGGCCAGGGCAGCAGCGGTCGGCTCGTTGATGATGCGCTTGACGTCCAGGCCAGCAATGCGGCCTGCGTCCTTGGTTGCCTGGCGCTGGCTGTCGTTGAAGTAAGCCGGCACGGTGATGACTGCTTCGGTGACCTTTTCACCGAGGAAGTCTTCGGCGGTCTTCTTCATCTTCTCCAGCACGCGGGCAGAGATTTCCTGCGGTGCCATCTTCTTGGCATCGCTGGTCTGTACCCATGCGTCGCCGTTGTCATGCGCCAGGATGCCGTACGGCACGTGGGCGATGTCCTTCTGCACTTCGGCGTCGGTGAACTTGCGGCCAATAAGGCGCTTCACCGCATAGAAGGTGTTCTTCGGATTGGTGACGGCCTGACGCTTGGCCGAGGCACCCACCAGTACTTCGCCGTCCTTGGTGTAGGCAACGATGGAGGGCGTGGTGCGGTCGCCTTCCGAGTTTTCAATGACGCGGGCCTTGCCGCCGTCCATGATCGCCACGCACGAGTTGGTGGTGCCGAGGTCGATACCAATGATCTTGCCCATGGGGGACTCCTGAGTATTCGTTTGCCGGCAGCCGCCGGGGATGAATGGGATATGGGGAAGGACCTGATGACATTCAAGTCATCCCCGGAACACTGTTTGCCGACGGCCGCGCCTGATTTAGGCAGCGGCCAGCCAGCGCGGCCGATCAGTCGGCCTGGGCCACCACAACCAGCGCCGGCCGCAGCAGGCGCTCGTTGAGCAGGTAGCCCTTCTGGAACACGGTCACTACCGCGCCCGGGGCCACGCCCGCCGGCGCCGGCACCTGGCTGATGGCCTGATGATGCTCCGGATTGAAGGCCTGGCCGGCCGGGTCCAGCAGGACCAGACCGTTGTCAGCGGCTACCTTGAGCAGCTGCTTGTAGGTCAGCTCCATACCTTCGCGCAGCGGATTGGGCTCACCGCCAGCGGCAGCCAAGCCTGCATCGAGGCTGTCGAACACCGGCAGCAGGTCGCCAAGCAGCTTCTCGTTGGCGAACTTGCGGGCCTGGTCGATGTCGCGGGCCACACGCTTGCGCTGGTTTTCCAGATCGGCGCGTTCGCGCAGCGATTCGGCCTTGACCTGCTCCAGCTCGGCGCGCAGCGCCTCGATCTGGTCGTGGTGCGCGTCTTCACCGCCCATGGCGGCGTTCTCGGGGTCGAATTCAGTGTGCTCTTGGTTCATTTTCGGTTCCTTGGCGGATGTTCTGCCGCCTACCCCGACCCGTATGTGGGCTGTACCGAAAGTTTCAAGGCTCCGGCTCACTCCATGAGACGCATTGTTCCTAATCTGGGCCGGCCATCGCCTGCCCTACATTGACCTGCCCGGCCCGCATGCTAGCTTTGCGCGGCCCCTAGACCTGCCAGCCATGCTCAGACATCTATCGATCAAGGATTTTGCCGTTGTCCGCGCCACCGAACTGGAGTTCGGCCCAGGCATGACTGTCGTATCCGGCGAGACCGGCGCCGGCAAGTCATTGATGGTGGACGCTTTAGGCTTTCTGTCCGGCCTGCGCGCCGACTCCGGCGTGGTCCGCCATGGCGCCAGCCGCGCCGAGCTGTCGGCCGAATTCAGCCTGGACGACGACGCCCCGGCGCGCAGCTGGCTGCGCGACAACGAGCTCGACGACGAGGAGCAATGCCAGCTGCGGCGGGTGATCCGCGCCGATGGCGGCTCGCGCGCCTTCATCAATGGCCGCCCGGTACCGGTATCGCAACTATCTGAACTGGCGGGCTTTCTGGTCGAGATCCACGGCCAGCACGACCAGCAGGCACTGCTGTCACGCCCCAGCCAGCTCGCCCTGCTCGACGCCTTCGCCCGCAATGAAGCCGAGCGCACTGCGGTGCGCGGCGCCAGCACGCAGTGGCAGGCACTGCTCGATGAGCGCGATGCGCTGTCGCAGCAAGGCGACGTCTCCGACCGGATCGGCTTTCTTGAGCACCAGCTCGGCGAGCTGCAACGCGAAGACCTGGAGCCGGCGGCGATAGTCGCGCTCGGCGCCAGTCACCGCCGCCAGGCCCATTCCACCGCCCTGATCGAAGCCTGCCAGCGCGCTGGCGGCCTGCTCAATGGCGATGAAGACGAACCGTCGTTGCTCTCGTTGCTGCAGCAGGTGCGAAATGAGCTGGGCAGGGTCAGCCAGCACGACGCCCGCCTCGGCGAGGTCGACGCCATGCTGGATGCCGCCGGTATCCAGCTGCACGAAGCGCTTGCCCAACTGGACCGGGTCCAGGACGACCTGGACAGCGACCCGGAAGCTTTCGAAGACATCGAACGCCGGCTGAGCCGCCTGCACGACCTGGCCCGCAAGCACCGCGTGCCAATGGAAGAGCTGGCCGCCACCCGCGACCGACTCGAAACCGAGCTGGAGCAGCTACGCGGCGCCGACGAACGCCTGGCCAAGCTGGCCGGCGAGATCGACAAGGCCGCCGCCCGCTGGCAGGCCGTGGCAGCAACCCTTTCCAGCAGCCGCCAGGCCGCCGCCGCCTCCCTTTCCGACACCACCACAGCGCTGATCGGCGAGCTGGGTATGGGCGGCGGCCAGTTCCGGATCGAACTGGAGCCGCAGGCACAGCTGCGCCCGGACCCGAATGGTGCCGAGCGGGTCGAATTCCTGGTCGCCGCCAACGCCGGCCAACCGGCCCGCGCCCTGCGCAAGGTCGCCTCGGGCGGTGAGTTGTCGCGCATATCACTGGCTATTGAGGTCGCCGCACTTGGCCTGGATGCCGTGCCTACAATGGTTTTCGACGAAGTGGATTCCGGCATCGGCGGCGCGATTGCCGACATCGTCGGCAAGAAGCTGCGCGCCCTGGGCGAACGCCGCCAGGTGCTATGCGTGACCCATCTGCCGCAGGTCGCCTCCAAGGGTCACAGCCATTACCGGGTCAGCAAGGCACCGGTGGAGGGCATGACCCAGAGCGCGGTCGAGCTGCTGGATGCCAAGGGCCGCGAGGAAGAGCTGGCGCGCATGCTGGGCGGGGCCGAGGTAAGCAAGGAAGCGCGGGCCGCGGCGCGGAGCCTGCTGACGGAAGCCTGATAGCGGGGGGCTTTGGCTTTGGGCTTTGGGCCTTGGGCTCTGGGCTTTGGGCTTTGGGCTTTGGGC
>NZ_JBRRDW010000100.1:0-6305 GCF_056759895.1 Stenotrophomonas sp. STEN038 | reverse complement strand
CTTGAACAAGATCGCCAGACGTCTCAACGAAAGACCTCGTAAGACCTTGGGCTTCCAGACGCCAGCCGCTAAGCTGAGCCAAGCCGTTGCGTCGACGGGTTGAACTCACCGGATGGTTGCTTGAAAACTAAGAATATCTTAGTATGCAACATAGGGTACATGCGCCATCCTTACGGTATTGCCATAGGGTGCGCGTGTGCGCGGCAAGCCAATCTTTGCACTAGAGAGCGGCGATACCAGTAGTGGGCGATGGCAGTTCATTGCCGAGGCCGACCCTCTCTACGACGGCTTGGGTCCATCCGCAGCTGCGCCCGTTGGGCAGAAAAGGCCCTCGCGATAACTTTCGGTCACTTGCTGTCGGATCGGACCCTTAAAGTTCAGCCAAGCGGGGCCGCTAAGGGGAGGAATATCGATAAAAATTCTACAGGATTGCGAGATGCGCTCATTCTTAAAGCAGGCACGGGCCCGAAGCCGTTTTCTTGTCGGGTGCCAGGATGAGCGTTCTCAAATTACTGCCGTCAATCGCGTGATGGCCGTCATCGAGTTTGATCTGGAGGGCAGAGTCCTGCACGCCAACCAGAACTTCTTGAACATCATGGGCTACAGTCTTGATGAGCTCAAAGGACAGCATCACAGCATGTTTGTGCCGCCATCAGAACGTATCGATGGCGACTACCGGACATTCTGGGACAGTCTCCGAGCCGGGAACTTCGAAGCTCGTCGTTTTCGCCGCGTTGGAAAAGGCGGACGAGAAGTGTGGTTAAACGCTTCATATAACCCGCTTCTGGACAAAGCTGGAAAGCCATACAAAGTCGTCAAGTACGCGACTGACATCACCGATCAGATGCATCGAACGAGTGAGTACGAAGGGCGCATTGATGCTATCGACAAAGTTATGGCTTCAATTGAGTTCTCGCTGGAGGGGACTATCCTGAGCGCCAATCAGAATTTTCTAAATACGATGGGTTATCGATTGGATGAGATCCAGGGCAGGCATCACAGCATCTTTGTCGATCTCAACACCAAGAATTCTGAGGGGTACGCTGAATTCTGGCGGAAACTCAGTCAAGGAAGGTTTGATGCCGGTCGCTACAAACGAGTGGCAAAAGGGAATCGGGATGTCTGGATACAGGCTTCGTACAATCCTGTACTAGATTCTTCAGGCTTGCCGTACAAGGTGATTAAGTACGCTACCGACATTACAGAACAGGTGACGATCTCTGCGGATGCAGAGGGGCGCATAAAGGCAATCGGAAAAGTCATGTCAGTCATCGAATTCTCGATGAGCGGACTGATACTCGATGCCAACGAGAACTTCTTGGCTGCGATGGGCTATCGGCTAGACGAGGTTCGCGGAAAGCATCACAGCATTTTTGTGGATGCAGACTATGGGCGCTCGGAAGAATATCGAAATTTCTGGGGAAAGCTAGGGCGTGGTGAATACGATGTTGGTCGGTACAGGCGCCTCGGAAAGCTCGGTCAGGAAATATGGATCCAAGCTTCCTACAATCCGATTTTTGACGCTTCCGGACATCCATTTAAGGTAGTTAAGTATGCAACGGACGTGACAGAGCAAGTCCGCTCCGCCCACGAAATGCGTCAACTGGTGATTCAAGCCACGGATATCGCACAGAACGTGCGTACCGCTGCTCGTGGCATCGCTGCTAGCAACCATGATCTGGCAGGACGCTCTATGTCTCAATCTGAGTTTGTCCGCCAGACTTCAGAGTCGATTGAAGGATTAGCCCACAATGTGCGCGCCAACTCCCAACATGCTGACGATGCCCGCCAGGTAGCCAAGAACTCTGCGGATGCCGCTAAGCGTGGAGTCGCAGTGATCTCGGAAGTCGTTACGACTTCAGAAGAGATTAGGGCAGCCAACGAGCGCATGGCGCAAATAATCGGAGTCATTGACGGCATCTCGTTCCAAACCAATATTCTTGCGTTAAATGCAGCCGTGGAAGCGGCTCGCGCAGGAGAGCAAGGGCGAGGATTTGCCGTGGTGGCGCAGGAAGTCAGAAGCCTGGCGCAACGCTGCAGCGTTTCTGCTAAGGAAATACGCGACCTGATTGGAAGCGCTAGAGATCAAGTGACTGATGGAACGCGCTTGACCATGCAAGCCGGCAATGTCATGCAAGAAGTTCTCGGCGCTGTTCTCAAAGTAACGGCAACCGTCGAACAGATTGCGGGCGCGAGTCAGCAGCAGAGTGAAGGCGTTCAGAGCGCCAACCAAGCATTGCAAGCAATCAACAAGCGCGTTCAACAGGACACGCGTCTGATCGATGGGATTTCTTGCTCTGCCCGGGCATTAGAGGCGCAGGCTGAGGCGCTTTTCAGTATGGTCGCGAGCAGTGGAGGGGCATCGAACAGTGACTCTTCTAACATCGCTTCTTCTGCTGCCTAGAAATTTAGTAACTGAGTTGGATCGCTGATCTTCGCTAAGAACTAATGCCGCTGGACTGTATGGATACGCTATGTCTGGAACTTACAATGATATTCTGGTTCTACTTTCGCTTCTTGTAGCAATTCTCGCTTCCTACACTGCATTGGACATGGCAGGCCGGGTGGCTGCAACTAAGGGCGTCGCGTCGCGCTGGTGGTTGATCGGCGGCTCCCTTGCGATGGGCCTAGGCATTTGGTCGATGCATTTCGTCGGGATGTTGGCGTTCGACTTACCGATACCGCTCGGTTACGACCTTGCCATTACACTTTATTCGATGATTGCCGCGATCGGCGCGTCGGTTTTCGCGCTCTGGCTGGTCTCCAGGCCCAAGCTCCCGGTTAGCAGGCTGATGCTTGGCGCGACCCTTACGGGGCTCGGCATCGCGATGATGCACTACCTGGGCATGGCTGCGCTTCAGATGCAGCCCGGAATAGAGTACGACCCCACTTGGTTCGTCTTGTCCATTTTGATCGCAATCGCAGCGTCAGGCACCGCGCTATGGATTGCCTTTCGTCTTAGAGCAGGTGCGCGCGGACAATACCGTTGGCGCTTTGTTGCGGCCGTGATCATGGGGCTTGCGATCGTAGGCATGCACTACACTGGCATGGCTGCTGCGCGGTTCTTGCCGGGCAGCTGGTGCGGTGCAGCGCGTGATGGTGGTGTGCCAGCACATTGGCTGGCAGTCTTGGTAGTTGTCACTACGGTCGCGATTATGGGAGTTGCATTGATCGTATCGGTGCTGGATCGCCAAATGCATCTAAGAACGCGCCATCTTTCCAGGTCGTTGGCGCGTGCACACGATCAACTCGTGCAGGCCGCTCTACATGATCCGCTGACAAGGCTTCCCAATCGCGTTCTCCTTCAGGATCGACTTGAACAGTCTATTGAGAAGGCACAGCGAAAACGCGAACAGTTTGCTGTCATGTTTCTTGATTTGGACGGATTCAAGAGCATAAACGACGCCTATGGTCACCAAGCCGGTGATGCCCTTCTCCTGAGCGTCGCTGAACGGATCCGCGAATTGCTTCGAAGCCAAGACACTTTTTCGCGCATGGGCGGCGATGAGTTCGTCTTGATCGTGCCCACCAGTGATTCTCAGGATGCTGCTGTTGTAGCTCAGAGGATAATCGACACAGTAGCCCTCTCTATTAGTATCGAGTCTGCTGAAGTGCATGTCACAGCTAGCATTGGCGTGGCTATGTATCCTTCCGACGGAGCCACTGAGCGAGAGCTAGTGGCACATGCCGACGCAGCGATGTACCACACTAAGAACAATGGCAGGAACGGATATACGTTCTATTCGCCTTCCATGAACGTCAGCGCTCATCAACAGCTTGAGCTTTTGAGCGACCTACGAAGGGCCATAGATCGTAAAGAACTTGTTCTACATTACCAGCCAAAATTCGCCGGCCCAGATTGCTCGTTGGTTGGCTTGGAAGCACTTGTCCGTTGGTGTCATCCAGAGCATGGTCTCTTGCAGCCAAGTGAATTTATTCCAGTCGCGGAGCGCAGCGGGTTGATTCTGGCACTGGGCGACTGGGTTCTGAATGAGGCTTGTCGGCAAACAAGGGAATGGAAGAACGATGGATACCAGGTTCCGAGTGTGGCGATCAATCTATCGCCGCTTCAGTTCTCTTCAGCCGCCCTTATCGATACGGTAAGGATGGCATTAGAAAGCAATAATCTTGGCCCTGGTTTGCTTACGCTCGAGATTACAGAGACGACGGCCATGCGCGATGCCGACGCAACTTTGAGGGTCTTGGACGAACTTACGGCAATGGGTGTACAGATTGCTATCGATGATTTCGGTACCGGCTATTCAAGCCTCCTGTATCTGAAGCGATTGCCTGCAACAGAGCTAAAAATCGATCGCGCCTTCATCACCGATCTGGAATCGAACTCTGAAGATGCTGCCATCGTTGCCTCAATAGTTGCGTTGGGGCGAGCGCTGAATCTACGTGTTGTTGCAGAGGGTGTAGAAACCCAAGGGCAGCGCGAACATCTCAAACAGCTGGGCTGCGATGTGTATCAAGGTTACTTATTGTCGCGCCCCCTAGAGCCGAATCAACTAACGCATCTGTTTGCAAACGTTCGCTCAAAGGGCTGAGTGGTATCAGTGCCCTTAGCACTTCAGTGAGAGGTTCATAGCTGCCGGCTCTGACCTCTTCGCTGACTGAATCGCCCAGGCTTTTGTAGACACTCTTCAGCCGTTTAGTGCGTACTGCCGTTCAAACTCTATCGGGGACAGGCCGCCATTGGAACCGTGTCGCCGTGTCGGGTTGTAAAACATCTCGATGTACTGGAAGACATCGGCGCGTGCCTCGTCGTGATTGCTGTAGATCCGCCGCTTAATCCGTTCGCGTTTCAACAGCTGGAAGAAGCTCTCCATTGCTGCGTTGTCGTGGCAATTTCCTCGTCGGCTCATGCTGCATACGATGTCGTGCTCACGCAGGAAGCACTGCCAGTCTTCGCTGGTGAACTGCGTTCCTTGGTCAGAGTGCAGAAGCAAACCTGGAGCGGGTTTGCGCCTCCAAACCGCAGCGAGCAGCGCTTGCAGAACCAAGTCGGTGTGCTGCGTGGGGCGCGTCGCCCAACCCACCACCTGGCGTGAGAACAGATCGAGCACAACGGCTAAGTACATGAAGCCGTCGTAGGTTCGGATGTAGGTGATGTCCGTTACCCATGCGCGATTCGGTTCACTTACTTTGAAACCGCGCGCCAAGACGTTCTTTGCCACTGAGCCCACGGGCCCACTCAATGGGCGCGGTCTACGGCCATAGCCAACCATCGCCCGAAGCCCTTCGTTCTTCATCAATCGCGCTACGCGATGCCTGCTACACGTCTCCCCTAGCTCGCGAAGATCCGAAGTGATCTTGCGATGTCCGTAGACCGAGCCACTCTCAAGCCAGCTGTGCTTGATCAGTCCAAGCAGTCGTTGGTCATCCCGTTCGCGGGGGCTTGTCGGGCCTCGAAGCCAGGCGTAGTAACCGCTGCGATGGACACTCAGTACCCGGCACATGGCTGCCAACCCGAACTGATCCACATGGCACTTCATGAAGGCGTACTTTGCTCTTACCCCTTGGCAAAGTACGCGGCGGCTTTTTTTAGGATGTCTCGCTCTTCAGTGACGCGACGCAACTCAGCCTTAAGTCGACGAACCTCAGCGTTCTGGTCCTGCTCAACGCGACGCCCCACCTCTCCCTGGCCGTGCTGACGTCTCCACCCATACAAGCTATGGACCGACACACCTAGTCGCTCAGCCACCTCAGCTACCGGTCGGCCGTACTCGACAATCTGTCGAACCGCCTCGATCTTGAACTCATCCGTGTAACGCTTCGTGCTCATAACCACCTCCGCCTAAGCCATAGTTTATGGCTGCGAGGTGTCTACGAAATCCTGGGAACTCCAGACTGACCTCTAGCGGTAGATGCCAATTTGGTACCAATTGGCGTATGTGGCCAAGATCGACGTCCCCCCGGTTTTGAGTAGCACGGCGAATTGGAGTCCAATCCCACCTGACCAGGAGATTGGACGTGAAGAAACGCTTTTCCGAAGAACAGATCATCGGTTTCCTGCGTGAAGCCGACGCCGGCATGGCGGTCAAGGACTTATGCCGCCGACATGGCTTCAGCGAAGCCTCGTACTACCTGTGGCGCAGCAAGTTCGGCGGCATGAGCGTGTCCGATGCCAAGCGGCTCAAGGCTGAGCTGCGGCGGGTGACCGAGGAGCGCGACATCCTAAAAAAAGCCGCGGTGAGTTCAACCCGTCAATGCAACATGATCAACAGTTGCACTGATAGGAGCGAACGATATGGCAAGGATGGGGCGGCCCGGCATGTCTCGAGCCCAGAAGCGAGATCTAT
>NZ_JBRRDW010000099.1:0-6389 GCF_056759895.1 Stenotrophomonas sp. STEN038 | reverse complement strand
TTACAATCCAACACGCCGCCACAGCCATCTAGGCGGGGTCAGTCCTGACGAGTTCGAGGCAGCGCATCGCCACCCTCGGTCAGGTGTCCACTAAATCCTGGGAACTCCAGAGCTTCGTCGATCAAGTCCTACCTCTAGACATAGCCACGACGATCTCACCTGCACTTCAGCAGGCATTGCGCGGTGAAAAAACTGAGATCAATTGTCAAATTTCTACCTCCGACCATCAGCCTTCCGCCCAAACGTACATTGCGTTCCCAGACCGCGATGATTCCGGCACAGTGGAAGGTGTGGTAGTTATCGCAATCTCCTCAGCCGAACGCAATTTGGTGCAACAAGAACTCGACGCCGTACTGCGCGAATCCAAGGAATTACGTGCGGCACTGGACGCTCATGCCATCGTTGCCACGACCGATCACAAAGGGACAATCACATCTGTCAACGACAAGTTTTGTCAGATATCCCAATATTCGCGTGACGAGTTAATCGGCAACAACCATAGGATCATTAACTCGAACACACATCCAAAAACATTCTTCAAGGAGATGTGGGCCACCATCTCCAAAGGGAAGGTATGGAGCGGCGACATATGCAACCGAGCCAAAGACGGATCATTGTACTGGGTCCAAACTACGATCGTACCCTTCATCGGCGACCATGGATACCCATCCCAGTATATTGCCATTCGCGCTGATATCACCTTGCGGAAACAGGCAGAAAAGGAAGCGCGGCAGCTGGCATTTCATGACGCTTTAACAGGACTCGGCAACCGAAGGCTCCTTATGGAGCAACTTTCTGTTAATGCCGAGAGCGTGGACCAGACGGACTGTCACAGCGCCCTGGCGATGATTGACCTCGATCATTTCAAGGAGATAAACGACACCATGGGACACCCGCTGGGCGATCAGCTGCTCCAACAAGTGGCTCATCGTCTGAAGGAATCCGTGTCCCCAGAAGATACCGTCGTGCGCCTCGGCGGGGACGAGTTCAGCGTCCTCTTCCACGCAACGGAAGGCGACACAAAGGACGTCACCACACGCGCCTCCGAGCTAGGTGAGCGCATTCGAGGCGCTCTTGCGACGCCATATCGACTGGGTAACAATGTGCTCAGTATAACGCCGAGCATTGGCATAGCCGTCATTCGGGACGACAAAGATGCTGATCACTTAATCCAACAAGCCGACCAGGCACTTTATAAAGCAAAGCAGAATGGTCGCAATAACATTCAGCTATTCGATCAAACCCTCCAGAAAGAGATGGGATGCTGCACAAGAATATATCGCGACCTTCGTCGCGCCTTGGCCAATCACCAACTCCAGCTGCACTATCAACCTATCGTAGATTCAAGCAAGCGCATTTCCGGCTACGAGGCACTCCTGCGCTGGAATCATCCCACCATGGGAATGATTCCGCCCTCAGTGTTCATCCCGATGGCGGAACAGATAAATCTGATTACCGATCTCGGCGCCTGGGTTCTTGCCACCGCTTGTTCACTGCTCAAAACCTGGGATAACGACCCAATCCGCTCACAATGGACCATGTCTGTAAATGTTAGCTCGCGCCAACTGCACGACATTGACTTTGTTTCAAGTGTACAAAAAATCATTAGAACTACCGGCGCCAATCCAGAACGACTACGCCTAGAACTCACCGAGAGCCTACTACACACCAACTTGGAAGAAGCCATTGGGAAGATGCATGCGCTCCGCAAACAAGGCGTCAGGTTCTCGCTCGACGACTTTGGCACAGGCTATTCGTCCCTTAGCTATCTTAGGCGGCTGCCCGTGGATCAGCTCAAAATCGACAGATCATTCGTTCAAGACATAGAGATAAGTGCTGATGACATGGCCATCACCAAGATGATCCTTGCACTCGCCTCCTCTATGAACGTTGAAGTTGTAGCAGAAGGCGTTGAGACCGAAAACCAGTTTTTACTCCTGCACAAATACGGATGCGATAAGTACCAAGGCTATTACTTCGGAAAACCCGCCCAGATACCCCAGAAAAAAGCCAGCCCGCCGTAAGAGAAGCCCTCATCCACACACTCTTCTCACGCGAAACGCCTTCGCGTCGTCGCGTCAATAAGAAATAGAGATTTACGGGATACTCCATTACAAACCAAACAGATGACGGATATACCAGGGAGCAGAGCGGCCTTTGGTCACCGTAGCCGTGGTCGCCGCTAATCCTGCATTTCGCCCCAAACTAGCGGGTGCAAACGGAAATTCATCTGCAGTCCGAAGTCATGATCAGACTTGTCACCCAAGCCAGCTTCCATGTCAGCAATCAACGAACCATCATATTTTCATATGGCAGTGATGCAGAGCAAGGTAGCCGCAGCAGTTGAACCGCCAGCAATGAGCTGGATAAATCGCATCTAGCACTGATTCCGCACCAGACCTGCTTTGTCAAATTCACTTCCCTTCAACGACCCCAGTCCAATCTTCTCACAAATGCGCAACTGGCGCCCCTGTATACATATGGCTTCCCAAGTTGAATTGTCCTTATCAGGCCTTACCCCCCTCTATTACTTCATGATCAGTCATTTTTTTAATATTGGCATTAACAAGGTAGATCCACCTCTTGCCTGCAGTCCCGGGTAGAGGACATTGCCCTCGGTAGTCCCTACTTGATCCAGCAGCCGCACTTCGACCCCAACTCGACGCACTACAAGCCAAAGACTTTCTAGAATGGCCACCTCTTCCGGCGAACCTTCGATTTCTGTTGCCATATCTACGACAAGATCAGATATCCGTCTCACATAGATAGCTCGCTGTTCACGCGTCAGCAGAAAAGCTCCAACAACTAAGTTATGGGCCATACGATCAAAGTTCGCGCGTAAAACCTGATAGCGTGTCGGCATCGTTTCCATGACTCAGATAGCCCCCAAATTCTGATTGAATCCGTTCCACGGCGATCAACCCAAAGCTCAGACCAATCTGAAATAGTGATTTGAGGCTGCCGATCATAGCTTTCGAGCTCCTAATAGCATCAGTCCAGTTGACCAATATCGTCACCAGCCGTAATGGCTGGGTCTGGAACGTCCGCGGCCGATGAGTGCTGTTCACCGGCAGTCAGCCACCACCATCGCGCAGAAGCTGATGAATCTGCAGCCTGCGGTAGATCTAGCAGGTTCCGCATCCTAGCCCTCCGACATGTGATGACGGGATGATCCTCTCGGTAGCAGAACAGATACTCAGCGATTAATACGGCATTCGCAAGTGTAGCCATATCGAATCCGGCGTAAACGCTATAGTTACGCGGCCACATCTCGATGATGCGCCCCCCCGCACTAGGCCGGCAGCATCACAATGTGGGCTCTAATGTTCTTGGTACCCGCACGGAAACCTAAGGCCACCTTCTCATGATCTTGTCCATTGCCACCTTCAACTTGGCGATTTCTTTTCGTGAAATGCGAGATGATTGAATGCCCTCGTCGCGGTGACCTCGACAGAAGTGATTACACGGCAACGCGTTGACCTCAAGATAGGAGAAGCCTTCGGACTACATCGACCATTAACCGTATTGACCGGCTAGCTGACACGCGCCTGCACGTGGTCCATTTCGCCGATTCCGCAGCTCCTCCGCCACGGACGCCACATGATCAGGACCGGCCTGCGTCAGTTGTGTTGCAGTCAGGCCCAACAGAGTCAATTTCAGCTCAGTTAACCCCACCAAACCCGTAAGGAAGCTGCACCAGCGCCAGCCGCACCGGCTCAGTACCAGCATTCCAGCTGTCATGACCCTTGCCCTTGGTGTCGGTAGTCAAGATGCAAGAGCCGGGCGTGAGGGTAAATCGCGTGCCATCTTCGGCTTCATAGCCCATTTCTCCGGTCAGGCAGATCACCCATTGCGCCCGCGGACTGGGATGCCAACCGCCTTGCCAACCCACCGGCAGCTCGACCATCACCAACGCCTGAGCATCGGCGACCGCCGAAACGAGCATGGGAGGTGCAGGTGGCGCGAACTCCACGGCCTCCAGTGCCTGATTGAAATTTGGATCGACATGAGAAACGTCGTTCTCATCGACAAACAAGTGAATAAAATTCCAGCTATGCATGACCACTCCCAAAGGCTGCGGGTGAGGCGCTGCGCAGACACGACTGCGCGCGCGGAATGATCAACGGGTGCCCAAGTTGGCGTAGATCGTTCTCAAGACCTACACGGCAACAATTTCGTGCATGACAGAGCATCTGAGACAAGATACGCTGCTGCGCTCGTTCTCAAAGGAAGTTGGCGTCGATGGCCATACGCCTGTCCACAACTGGTCTCGTCGCCGACAATGGAGGCTTTACCCACTCTCTTCTGAACTTTCTCGACTGCGTGCTGCGAGGAGTTGGGCAAGTGATGCTGCAGGATAATAGCTATGCAGGACTACTCTTCTTGTTAGGGATTTTCTGTAACTCGCCGCTGTTCGGATTGGGCGCTCTGCTAGGAACCGGGGTAAGTACGGCCACCGCCATGATCCTGGCCGCCGATCGTGGCCAGCTGCGTGCAGGGCTTTTCGGCTTCAACGGCGGACTCGTCGCCATTGCCTTACTCTATTTCCTTGAGCCAGACGCGCTGACTTGGGGATGCGTCATCTTCGCGGCAGCCTGTTCGACTATCATGATGGCGGGCATCACCACCCTCATGGGCAACTGGAAACTGCCCGCTCTCACGGCCCCGTTCGTCCTTACCTCCCTCTGCTTCTTCCTGGCGACGGCACGCCTTGGCCGGATCGAGTCTACAGATCTGCTGCCGACCGCCGGTCTGCCCAAGGCCATTACGGTAGAAGGGGTGGTGACTGCCTCGACGATAGTGGACGGCCTGTTCAACGGAATCGCCCAAGTCTTCTTTCAGGGCAATGTCATCACCGGCATATTCTTCGTGGCCGGCTTGCTCATCAGCTCGAGGGCGGCTTGTGTAGCAGCGCTGGCAGGATCGCTGACCGGGCTTCTTGTCGCATGGGGCATGGGCGCCGCCGAACCGGCGATCCGCGCCGGCGCGTTCGGCTATAACAGCGTGTTGGTCGCGATCGCATTGGGCGGCCAGTTTTTCGTGCCGGGCCGAGCATCGGCCGCCTACGCAGTTTTCGCGACGATCGCCACGGCCCTTGTATTCGCGGCGGTTTCAGCCTCCCTTGAACCGCTGGGCCTCCCCGCGCTGACCCTGCCCTTCGTACTCGTTACATGGCTTTTTATGCTCGCCAGTCCGGCCTTCGCTTGTCTGCAACGCAAAACGACATAACGATCTCACGGGCAGCCCTTGACTTGTCTCCGCGACTGGCCTCTACCCCACCTACTGCAGGCCGCCCCGGGATCGATGCCAAGCCAAAAGACCCGCGTAGCGATCAAGACTACTTGCCCGTACGGTCTGAAAGACAGCCTTTTGTTCTTACTGAGCGCGTGTCACGTCAAGCTTTGGACATTCTCGACATTTTAGCCGTGGCTTTTGGCTCACCTTTGGCAATGGCGACTGAATGCCGTCGATGCTCTCTTACTATCGAGAAGGCAAACCTCTGCGCTGCGAGCCTAGGCTCCAGCGGGGCCGCCGCGTAGCACACACTGCGCTCGTGAAGCCCGCAAGGCTCGTAGTGACCCGCTACTTGAACTCAAGCCATGAGACAGCCCGGCCACGTGCTGAGCCTTGCTTACAGAAAACTTTAAATGGGCGAAAGCCACCAACTTCGAAGGTCGACTGACCGCGATCTACGTCAACGAACTGGCCGTGTCCCGGCTGGTCAAGCGATTGGACAGGGTGTGGTACGTGAACCTTCCTTACCACCCACCTCCAACAGACGGCAAGGTTTCGCATCTCTTCCGCCACTGTCAAAGCGCTTATTTGACCCAAATAGTCGATACAACCATTTGCTTTAAATGCAATAAATATTAATTCACATTGAAAATACCCCCATTTGTACCCCTTAGTTGATTGGATGCTATTGGACTTACTCGGACAGCGGCGCCGCCTGTCGATGACACCCCACTTACGGTATTGCTGTTGTGGATGTAATGCGCCCGCAGGACAAGATTCTGGCCAGGGAGTTGCGCGGGGAGTTTGGGCTGGCTGACGATGCTGGTGCGAAATCTGATGAGGAAGACTTCCTCCTACACCTGGCTTGCAAGGTCGAGCCGGAATCTGAGTACGGCTGGGTGGATTACTACGTCTACAGCGCCACGCTCCCCCTGGACCCGATGCGCGCCAAGGAACTGGTGTGCGCCGCGGTCCGCCAGTGGGGTACGGTTGGAAAGCCCGACTATTTCGTGGCAAAGCTGAATCCCTGGCCTCGAAACTAGGGATGCTCTGAACAAATCCTTCGGCGACAATAGCGCAAGGTTCGACGGATGACGACGATGCAGCTGAGCTTCGGGGACGCGGAACACACGGGCAAGCGCAAGAAGACGCGG
>NZ_JBRRDW010000098.1:0-6610 GCF_056759895.1 Stenotrophomonas sp. STEN038 | reverse complement strand
TTACAATCCAACACGCCGCCACAGCCATCTAGGCGGGGTCAGTCCTGACGAGTTCGAGGCAGCGCATCGCCACCCTCGGTCAGGTGTCCACTAAATCCTGGGAACTCCATGTTGCGGTCATCACCCGGGCCGGGACTGCCGCGCTGGAACTGGAGGAGGGCGGCCCGGCGGTGGTGCTGTTCAATGCATCCAGTGTGATCATCGGTGTATCGACGTAAAGCACCAGCTTGGCTCCAGTCTGGACCAAGCGGCGTCGGATTCCACATTGACGGACTGACCGACGACTCCCTCCTTGCGGTTTCGCACGCTGCGATGGCCGGCGGCTTTGCGGTACGCTGTCAGGATTGGACGCGTGCCGAGACGGCGAGGCTGCATGAGAAGGAAATCGGTACTGCTCGCCGCCGGCGTCCTGGCAATTGCGGCGGGTGTTCTTCCACTGATCGGGTTGTCCTGGGTGCAGCGCGAGCAGGCGCTCAGGACACAGCAACAGCACCTCGATGATGTCGCTGCGTCCACTGCAAAGCGCACCGAGCGTACGCTGGATGATGCCAAGCGCGCACTTGTACGCGCAGGCAGCATTGATCGCACCGACTGCTCGCTCGCACACCTGAAGATGATGGGCCAGGTGGTTGCCGATGCACGCAGCATCGAGGACCTGGGCTATTTCGAGGATGAAAAGCTGGTATGCACCCGGCTTGGCGTGATCTCGCCGCCAGTGCCGGCCGGCGATGCGGATCTGGATCTTGGCGACGGCAGCTCGCTGTCCTATGCCGAGTTGCCCAGGTTGTTCACGGGTGAGCCCCGGGTGGAGGTCCGCCGCGGCGACTACGGCGTGCTGATTACCCCAGGCCGGCTTACCGACCTGGTGATCAGTACACAGGTCGTGTACGGCGTGGCGAGTCGTGACGGACGGGTTCTTGAAGCCTCTGGCGTCGTCAAGCCGCAGGTGATGCAAGCGCTTCTGGCGGGTGTGCACCCCGGCACTGGCGATCGATACGCATTTTCCTCCCGGCCTGCGGCGGGTCTGGTCGCCTTTGCGGTGACTGACACTGCAATGACCGGGGCTGCGGCGGGCTTGGACTGGCGCTACCTGCTACCTATCGGTGCGGCCATCTCGCTGATACTGATCGGCCTCATCATCTGGGTGTCGAGGCAGCAACTGTCGCCGGCGAAGACGCTGGAGTTGGCGATCAGGAACAGGGAATTCGTGGTGCATTACCAGCCGATCATCAACCTGGAAAATGGGCTGTGCATTGGTGCCGAAGCGCTGGTCAGATGGCAGCGGCCCGGTACGCCGATGGCATTCCCGGATCAGTTCATTCCATTGGCGGAGGCCACCGGCCTTATCTCACCGCTGACCGACCTGGTGATCGACGTGGGCGTGGCAGAGATGGGCCAATACCTGCGCGGGCAACAGGATGCCCATCTCTCAATCAACATTCCTGCCAATGAAATGGAGAGCGGGCGATTCCTGCTTGGTTTGAATGCAGCGGTGGCGAAGGCGGGCTTCCGGCCGGGGCAGATCTGGCTGGAGATCACCGAGCGCGGCTTCATCAACGCCGCAGCGGCTGCAGCGGTAATCGGCAATGCGCGCTCCCTCGGCTACCGGGTCACCATTGATGACTTCGGTACCGGCTATTCAAGCCTCTCCTTGCTGGAAGGCCTCTCGCTCGATGCACTGAAGATCGACAAGTCTTTCACCCGCGTTATCGGTGCTGACGCCGCGCAGAGCATCGTGGCGGACCACATCATCAACATGGCGCATGCCCTGAAGCTGACGGTCATCGCCGAAGGAATCGAAACGCTGGAGCAGGAAGCCTACCTGAAGCAGTCCGATGTCCAGTTCGGGCAGGGCTGGCTCTATGCGAAGGCACTTCCCATCCGCCAGTTCCTCGCGTTCGCGGCGGGTAAGCCCGTTCAGGCGGACGAAGCTTGAAGTCGCGTTCCAAGGCAACGCCATTGAGACCGCGCGCCTGACAGTCTTCAACCCCCACGCACCAGGCGGGCGCACATCTGACTACGCCCGGCTGATATGGACAGGTACCGACTTGTAGGACGGCGTGCCACTCGCAGGGTCGATGTAGCTCAGTGGGATAAGGCAGTTGCCCTCCGGGTAATACGTCGCCACTGACCCACGGGAAATCTGGTAACTCACTGCAATGACGTTCTCAAGAATCCTGTCATCCTCGTTGTCAAGCGCCGTCTTTATACGAATCCGATCTCCCTGCTGGATCCCGCGCTCGCTCATGTCCGCTTCGTTCATGAAAACCACGTCACGGCGACCGAAGACACCACGGTAGCGATCATCCAGGCTGTAGATCGTGGTGTTGTACTGGTCGTGGCTGCGGATGGTGGCCAGCTTCAGCACCGTCTTGTCGACGGGTTTCGGGTCTTCAGCCAGTCCCGAGAAACGGAGGAACTCGGCCTTGCCCGATGCAGTCCGCCAGATACGTTCGGTAGGCGGCAAAGGCAGACGGAAGCCGCCAGGAATACGTATCCTGGCGTTGTAGTCCGAGAAATCGGGGAACACTGCTTCGATGGCTTCACGTATCACATCGTAGTCAGCCACCATTTCCATCCACTGCACGCGACTCGAGGGCAGGGTCGCGCTGGCGATGCCTGCAACGATTGCCGGCTCTGAGCGCAGCTGTTCAGACGCTGGTCTCAGCTTGCCCCGCGATGCATGCACCATCGACATCGAGTCTTCCACGGTGACTGCCTGCGGCCCGGTGGCTTGAATGTCCAGCTCGGTACGGCCGAGACAGGGTAGGATGAAGGTGTTCTCGCAGACCAGCAGATGACTACGATTGAGCTTGGTCGCAATGTGCACCGACATCTCCAGGCTACGCATGCCTGCGAAACAGGCTTCGCCATCGGGGAGCGCGACTGCAAGATTTCCGCCAAGGCAGATGAGTACGGTGGAGCGGCCATCAATAATGGCCTGCATGGCAGCAACGGCGTCGTGACCATGGGGGCTTGGGGTGCGAAATCCGAACCGCTTTTCGATCCGATCGATCATCTCTGCGCTGGGCTTCTCGGTGATGCCGACACTGCGATCGCCCTGGACGTTGGAATGCCCGCGGAGTGGGCAGATGCCTGCACCGGGCTTGCCGAAGTTGCCGCGCAGTAACAGCAGGTTGGCGATCTGCTGGACATTCCTGGTGCCCGTGCTGTGCTGGGTGATGCCCATGCCATAGGTGACGATGGTTGCGTTGGACTTGGCATAGGCCTGGGCAACCTTGCGCAGATCGTCCTCAGGTAAACCCGATTCGGAAACGATTCCTTCCCAGCTTGCCGCACGCAGGTCTTGGGCCAAGGCGTCGAACCCATTGGTATGTTCGTCAATGAACTGATGGTCAAGAATGCCGGCGGCTCTACCTTGGTCGGCCTCCATCTCCAGCAGCGCCTTCATGATGCCTTTCAGTGCTGCGGCGTCGCCGCCTATGCGCGGTTGCAGATAGGAAGACGCGATCTCCGTTGCCCCGAGTGTCGCCATCTCCAGCGGGTCCTGCGGATCGGCGAAGCGCTCCAGGGCGCGTTCCCGCAGCGGATTGAGCACGATGATGGGGGCGCCCCGGCGTGCGACCTCATGCAGCGTTCCCATCATGCGGGGGTGGTTGGTCCCAGGATTGTGCCCGATGGAAATGATCAGCTCGCAGGCGTCGAAATCATCCAGCGAGACGGTTCCCTTGCCGATACCTATGGACGACGGCAGACCAACGCTGGTGGCCTCGTGGCACATGTTTGAGCAATCGGGGAAGTTGTTCGTTCCGTATTCACGGGCGAAGATCTGGTAGAGGAATGCAGCCTCATTGGAGGCCCGCCCGGAGGTATAGAACTCAACCATGTTCGGGTCTGGCTGCTCGCGCAGGATCTGCCCGATCCGGCTGAGCGCCTCATCCCACTCCACCGCCTCATAGATGTCCTTCTCCGGGTTGTAGGCCAAGGGATGGGTCAGGCGCCCCTGATCCTCCAACTGGAAATCCGTCATTTCCAGCAGCGAGGAAACGGTATTGGATGCAAAGAACTCCGGAGTTACCCGCTTCTTGGTGGCCTCCCAGGTCACGGCCTTTGCGCCGTTCTCGCAGAACTGGAAGGTCGAGGTGTGCTGGCGATCGGGCCAAGCACAGCCAGGGCAATCGAAGCCTTCCGGCTTGTTGGTCCGGAACAGCGTGATCGCAGCTTCCGGGGCGGCCATCTGTTCACTGATCGCTTTTGCCGTTGCCCGCAGCGCCCCCCAGCCACCTGCAGGAGCATCGTATTTGCGGATGCCTGGGATGTCCTTCTCGTTCATGTTGATGCCTCACTCTCGTAGGGGTACATCAATGAAGGGTAGGCGCAGTCTGAATCCGGGGCGCGGCAAGGAGGATCCGTCTCCGTTGGCAGCGATGTGGCTATGAAACGTTTGCTTTTCCACAGAACGCAGTCGAGGTGAAGTGGTCATCAGGCGGACCTCACAAACGGTGCCACCTGAATTTCATCCCGGGCAACGCGGTGGTTCCAGATTGAGCTACAACACTGGGCGTTCGAATGTTGGTTTCATGTGATTTCCAAACGGGGTTTTCTGCCATTGTTCTACCCGCTGCTTCTCGGGCTTCACCATCCCCTATTCAAATCCAAGCAATCGCTCTGGATGCGTGTACACGTTGAATCGATCAGGCCGGGCGAAGCCGATCAGGCAGATACCGGCTGCGTTGGCCAGGTCGATGGCAAGCGCCGTCGGTGCGGAAACGGCAGCAACAACGGCCATGCCAGCGTGCGCCGCCTTGCTCACCATTTCATAGCTGGCGCGGCTCGATAGGAGGACCAGACCTGCTTCGGTCGATATGGACGCACGACGCAGGCCGCCGACCAGCTTGTCCAGCGCGTTGTGACGTCCTACATCCTCTCGAACATGGGTGATTCGACCGTCCGGTTCCACCCACGCAGCGGCGTGGATGGAGCCGGTAGCTAGGTTCATCGGCTGCATCTTGGGAAGGGATGACAGCGCCAATCGCAATGAAGCCACAGGAAATGTTGAGTGTCTCTCAATCGCTGGTGTCAGGCGCATGACGTCCTCCAGCAGTCGTGCACCACACAAACCACACCCACTGCGCCCGGGTAGCGCCCGGCTCGAGCTGGCGGACAGGGAAGCCGCAGGTGCCGTGCTGGTCACCCGAATGTGAATCTCGACACCTTCGATGCATGGGCTTACTTCGACACCGATCAACTCAGAGGTATCCGCAACGAGGCCCTCAGTCAGAGAGAAGCCCAGTGCCAGATCTTCCAAGTCTGAGGGTGTCGCCATCAGTACGGAAAAGGGTACATCGTTGTAGCGCATCGCAACCGGGACTTCCTCGGCGATGCTGTCGACCAACTGACTCCGCTCAGCCTTGGACCAGCGGATCGTTCGCCGGGCGGCGACCCCAGGCAGCGCTTCATCAATAGAAGTTGGATCGACTCTGGGCATGCGGGCGGTGACCTGGCGGCTTGGCTGAGCGATGTGGAGTTCTGGAGCACGCTTCTTGGGTCGAAGAATAGCTCAACCATGTGATGGTAAAATCAGGGCGCTGCCGAAAAACGATAATCCTGTTCGGCCCGGCCCGAATCGGCCTTTGCCTGCGAGGCACTGGCCAAGGAAATCTTGGAGTGACTGGCAGCCTGGAGTTCCAGCTTGGGCGATGGTCGCAGTGATCCCAGCCGACAGTTCACCCAGGCGCACCCGCTTCACAGCTCGTCATCAATGCAGCGTTGGGGAGAACACAGATCATCATGCTGACTGGAACAAGCTTCACAATCGCTGTTTGTCTTATTGCTTGTGCCGGGCTGGTCTTCAGCGAGTACCGCGGCTGGAAGATGGGCAAGGCCATACTGAAAATGGTCGCCAGTACGGCATTCCTGGCTTTGGCGCTTCAACTCAACGCGACAGCGTCAGCCTATGGGCAATTGATCCTGATGGCACTTGGACTCAGTTGGGTGGGGGACGCACTCCTTTTGTCTCAGAAGAGCCGCCTGTTCCTGCTTGGTCTGGCCAGCTTCCTGCTTGCTCATTTGATTTTTGCCGTCGCTTTTTCGTCCCTGCCTACCAATGCTACGGCGTTGGTCGCGGGGCTCGTTCTCATGAGCTGTCTCGGGATTGCGGTTCTCGCATGGCTTTGGAGCCATTTGAAAGCTTTCTATCGAGTCGCCGTTACGGCGTACGTGACGGCTATTGTTGCGATGTGCGCCTTGGCGATTTCGGCAAGCGCAGCTTCTGGAATATGGATGCTTGCGGTTGGTGCGATGATATTTGCGATCTCGGACGTCGCCGTTGCTCGCAACCGTTTCGTGGCGCCGGGTGCCAATAACAAGCTCTGGGGGTTGCCGCTCTACTACGGGGCGCAGATCATCCTCACCTGTTCGGTTGGCTGGATGCATGCAGGTACCAGCTGAAAGTCCCTTCAGCTCCCCGCTACTACTCGAGTCTGTGGATCTGTCTTGTACCCGATTTTCTTGATTGGAAAGGTCGTGTTCTAGCGTTGTGGAGTTCCCAGGATTTAGTGGACACCTGACCGAGGGTGGCGATGCGCTGCCTCGAACTCGTCAGGACTGACCCCGCCTAGATGGCTGTGGCGGCGTGTTGGATTGTAAA
>NZ_JBRRDW010000097.1:0-6833 GCF_056759895.1 Stenotrophomonas sp. STEN038 | reverse complement strand
GGGTCTTTTGGGGGGTGTGGGGGGGGTGGTTCAAATTGGGGCGCCCCGGGGGGGGCCCCCCAGGCAACAAAACGGGCCGCGCGCGGTAATCCGGGCGCCCGCAGCCAGCAATGCATCTTCAACCTACTTCCCGAATACCCGTATTACATGCTTATCGCCTTCAATAAACCGTTCAACGTGCTGTGCCAGTTCACGGACCGCAGCCAACCGCCGCGTGCGACCCTGGCCGGTTTCGGTCTGCCGCCGAACGTGTATGCGGCGGGTCGCCTGGACTACGACAGCGAAGGCCTGCTGCTGCTTACCGATGATGGCAACCTCGCCCATCGCCTGACTGACCCACGCCACAAGCAACCAAAAACGTATTGGGTGCAGGTTGAAGGCGTGCCAACCGAAGAGAAGCTGCAGGCGCTGCGTGATGGCGTGCAGCTCAACGATGGACCAACCCTGCCTGCGCGCGTTGAGCTGCTGGCTGCAGCCCCCAGCCTATGGGCGCGGAACCCGCCCGTACGGTTCCGCAAGACCGTGCCGGACAGCTGGCTGGCAATCACCCTGCGCGAAGGTCGCAACCGCCAAGTCCGGCGCATGACCGCTGCGGTAGGCTTGCCGACGCTGCGGCTGGTGCGGGCGGTGATGGGGCCGTACGCCCTGGGTGAACTCCAGCCGGGGCAGTGGCGACAAGTGGATTGAGCTGTGATGACTACGCGTAGCCAGCGTCGCCACGCGGCAAATGGTGCCTGGCCAATGATGGGGCCACGATAGGCGACAAGCGCCGGTTCGGACGCACGTTTGTAGTTATCGGTATCGGGTGCGGTGCCACTCCCACGTCCTTGTCGAGAGTGGCACCGCATTTGAAGTCGAAAGACGCGGTTTCACCTGCCTGGATGCGGCGATCAGGCCAGTCCTGCGATGATCGCCGCATCCAGAAGCTGCATGAGATGTGCAGCCGTCCGTGTGAGAGCTGATCATCGGACAACGCGAAAGCGCCTGCGTCGCTTTGCTGGCCGCTCCCAAGCGACTCAGCCGGTCGCTGCGGCGGTAGTACGACTACCAGATGTCGATCGTAGTCGCGAAGCCTGCCGGGTCATGCGCATGTATCGCGATCTCCGCAGGGATGAAGCTTCTGCCTCGGTAGATGGGCATGGCCGCGTAGCGGCTCAGCTTGCCTGCACGTATCAGTGGCAGCACCGTGGTGTTGTCGATCCTGCGCTTCTGCTCCGCAACCCATATGGGCACAAAAACCATGTTGCCCACATCACAACCACCACCGAGCTCTTCCGGGATCAAATGCAGGATAGCCAGCTCACGTCGTCGCACCGCTGCTTCGCATTTTTCTCGTGTATCGAAATGCCCGAAGTCTGCGTATCCGGTTTTGCGGGGGCGGCGCCCGTCGTGCATGACACTCTCCTGTAGCCTTCTCAACTGGAGCGAGTGCAATGATCGAGGCGACGCAGAAGAGCTGCAGCGATGAAGAGTGCTGCGCCCCGCCGCGATGAAACCCGAAATCAACGCCACCGTCCTTGGAGTTGAGAGCATACGAGGGTTTTGCCATATCGCCTTGTTACCACTGGGCATGAGATGGCGTAGGCGCAGCATGTAAGCGTGCATTGAATGATGGGCGGCGCGAAAAGACGCGCCGCTGCAGTGGCCCATCCGGTTGGAACAGCGGGCCGGCGGGTTGTGTGCCGCAGTACGTTGGCCCTATCTGGGCAGCAAGACACGCTCGAAAGAAGAGCCGCCAAGGTTCGCGGCAGCTGGCAGTCAGCGCGGAGAAGATCCGGGCGTCAGCGAATCGTGGTCGTCATGTCGGCCATGCATGCAAGCAATCGACGATGCTGTTGCCTACTGCCCGGCGGGCGGCTCCCACAGCTCGACCTTGTTGCCTTCAGGATCCATGACCCAGCCGAACTTCCCCTGCTCGGAATGCTGCGGTTCACCCACGACATTGCAGCCCTCGCTGCGCAGTGCCGCGAGCAATGCATCCAGGTTGTCCACGCGGAAATTGATCATGAAGGGCGCAGTGGAAGGCGCCATATAGCCTGTGTCCGCAGCAAATGGGCTCCAGATCGTCGCGCCTGCCGGGCTGTCAGCGCCGCCCCACTGAAACACCGCCCCGCCCCAATCGCTGACATCCAGGCCGAGGTGCTCGCGATACCAGCTGGAAAGCGCCTTTGGATCGTTCGACTTGAAGAAGATGCCGCCAATGCCGGTTACGCGTTTCATGCTGGATCTCCAAGGGTGATCAAGGTGGTGATGGCTGGCATCGAGGGGAAGTTGGCCAACGTCTCATCGGACCGATGCTCAGAATGCTGCAGGAGGGCACGCCGGGTGGTGAAACTAGGGTGTCGTCCCCTCGGACTGGCTAGCCGTAGGTCAGTGAGGCATGCGGTTTACATGAACCAAAGGGACCTATCCGTTGTACGAAAGCACGACAAGCTGCAGTTCTGGTATGACGATGAGCACCTTTTCAGGCCCTTGAGTATAGAAGGATCCGGTAGTACGCGAAGCAGTCTCGATCTGTTCTTGCAGATGCATATCAAGCTCAGCGCATTCCAGGCCCGGCGACAGCAAGGTCTGATCGTCATTGATGAGGGCGGCATCCGGAGTGGGGCGCCACGAGTCAAACGTGTGATACGGATCAGCCGATTTTCGCGAGTGGCTGGTTGCGGGAAAGTAGTTGAGCCCATGCTGCGCGATGCCCTGGGCAGTTCCCGGGTCGATCCGGTACACCGCAGCTCCGCAGCCCTCTCGGAAGCCCGATACGCCTCCGCGTGCGAGTGGATAGCTGATGCCAATCTCCGCGGGGATGATTCGCATGTAGAACGATTCCGTCCAGAGCTTTCCGATTAGCAATAGTGCCGCTACACCAACAATCACCGCTCGCATTTTTCCTGAAAACACGGACATCAGCGCCATCCTGAGTTACATCAGCCCGCGAGCGGGGCTCTGCGTATGTGACCTGCCGGCACCAATGTCACGCGCTGAAGAAGTGCGTTGCAGTTGGCTCCTCCTTGCACCGTCGTACTCCGAGAGACTTTCATTGGCACCGCTTTGGACTGGCAGGAGTGTGGCGTCCTGGAAAACGGGCACTCCGACCGAGGCACCGAAGGACGCAAGCAGGACAAGGAGCACGATGAAGCGCATCATGGCCGCCAGCTCCCGAAGGATGCCGCGCTGCGAAGCGGAATCGGGTGGAGTGAGCTGTCAGGCCTCATAGCTGGATGAACAGCGAAGGTGCGTACGCAGACCAATACAAGGCGATGGTGCCGATGAGGCTGAAAGACAGTGTGAGGATGACACGGGAAACCGTAGGCCTCCACGTAGCGAAGCCGACAAGAAGCAGGCAGATTGCGGGCAACGTCCACCACCATTTGATAGTGCGGAATACAAACTGTGAATAGTTTGATTGAGTGACATTGAAGCTGCTCCATGCGCCAGTGAACGCCTCAATGGCGCCGTGTTGTGCGGCATGGATGAAGTAACCTTGGGCCAAGGCCAGTACCAGTACAATGGCTACGATCAGAATTTTCTTGAGCATGAATTCCAGCTATGGAGTGAGCCGGCCCGCGAAGCCAATCTGGCTTGAATGGACTGCGAGGCGGAAGGAACGGTACTGCACGCATTGGTTGCCCAGCCATTGATGGCAGGGAAGAAGCTATCAACTGGCACCGCTATCGGGCGTAGTTTGTCCTTTGGATTTCAGTGCGATAACCCACGCAGTGATCTCCAGCGCTATGCCAATGCCGCCCAGTAGCCATGCGCCCGTGCTGGATGAAACAACGTAAAGACATAGTGCGGCAAGAAACAAAAGGATTGCGAGCGCATGCAGGATTTTCATTTGGTGACCTGGCCTTTGAGTTGAGCTGGCTCTCGAAGCAAGTGCGGCTTGAATGTACTGCCTGGACCGGCTGCCGTCAGCAGGTGATCCACCAACGTACCAACGGTGCTGGGTCCAAAGGCTTCCCAGAAGGCGGCCCCCAACTTTACGTCCGCGATCTCCTCCAAGGCTCCGATTGCGTCTTTTGTATCCGCGTCATCGACCGCCGCGAACCTGGGGCCGCCTGCAATGACCAACAGCGAATCTCCCGGAAGAAAGTAGGGCGTTGGCCACCGGCAATGCCGGGAAAGAGCAGCGCTAACAGCCCCGGCCAGCGCTTGGCGATCTCCGCTACCCCAGGCATCCATGGAGCTCGAGGTGCGAGATGCCTGGTTGGAGCGAAGAATCTTGAAGAACGACAGGTCGGGACCTACCCATCTCACCCCTATGAAAAAGCGCTTCCAGCGGCCAGTGGGTGGATAGTGAGATGGGTACCGGAGCGGTTCGTCAGGATGCATGGTCAGCAACTCTCCATGGGGATGACCGGAAACAAAAGCTCCTTCCCTCTGGTCGCAATCCATATACGTCTCGCCGAAGAAAAAAGAAGAGCTGTAGTCCGGTAGGTTGCTGGGGAGGGCGGAATTCGATCTGAACGCCGCATTGGCACTATGCCAAGTATTTGGCAAGGATTGCGCCCAGCGCGAGTACTGTTCCCGCAATTGATATGGGGCGAATATGCTTGTGCCATCCATACGCCATAAGGGCGAAACCAGCTGATCCAAGAAGGTTGCGAAGGCTTTGTCCGTAGAAGACGAAATCTACGAGATTGATGGCCGCAAAAAACAAGGAGAAGTACAAGGGAAAATTTTCTGCATGGTAGCCATGCGGGAGAACTCGGTGATATTTACTTTCCTTTAGAGCATGCCTCGGCATAGACAGTGGAACGGTATCGGGCCTGTATCCACTGTCAGGTCGTTGCCGGCCCAACATCCATGCCGTCATAAGTATCAACGCCGAACTTGTCAGCAAGCGCATAGAGCTCTTGATTTCTTTGGTGCAGCGAGAGGACTGAGTGTGGTTCCAGCTTTTCCACGTGTAGGAAATAGTATTCCTCCTCGCCTTCGTCGAGCTCTGGAATGAACATTTCAACAAAGCGATAGCCTTGCTGATCAAGCTCGCTGGCGAGTGCGCGCAGCTTGTCGGCCGAGGCGTCAGTGAAGAAGTAGCCCCAAAGCATGGGGCCATCGATGTTCCAGTCCGTTGATTTCTGGATGTTCGAGAACATGGTTTCCAGACTTGCGATATCAATCATGCAAACACCTGACTCCATAAGGACGCCGAACCGCATATCGGGTTCGGCCTGGATGAACTGTTCGGGAAGAACTGTTGATCAACTCTCCATCGAGATGCCATCGATGTTACCGCTCTCATCGAAATGCACGGAAATGACGTAATTGGTAACGTTATCGGGGAGCGTAAAGTTGAAGTTCTCAATGTCATCTTCACCCCAGGATGAGCGAAGTACCAGAACGCCAAGCACGGAAGATGCCTTGGGAGTCTCTGACTTGAGGTGTTGCTGCCAATAGGTTCCAGGGAGCTCAGCCAGGTGATGCTCAATGAAAAGAGTGACGCTGTCCTCTCCGGCCTCGGTACCGAAAGCCTGCTCGATTGCATCACGCGCCAGTTTTTCTCGTTCCAGGGCTGCTGACATTGTCTCTCCTTGATTGTCCAATTCCTATCCAGCGGTGTTGGTTACCAGCCGAGTGCACGGCCAGCACTGCTCTGCTTGGGCAATCTGGCACGTGCCGATGATGCCACGCGGCAGGGAGGAGTTCACCGGGGAAGGCTTGCCGAGCGTCGCAGGCAGAGCGCGATGCAAGGATCGCGGCAGTGTAGTGAGACATAAGGCCCAGGGCTAACCCTGGCGTCGCCTGGTGCCCGGAGCCGCTGGGCAGCCAGTCGACCTTGTTGCGAAAGAAGAATGGACAGGCGGGACAATATTGTCGGCGGACCCTGGAGCGATGTGGCGGCAAGGAGCGTCAGCTTGAAGGACGCACTACGACCCATCCGGCCGAATAGGCTCGCGGGCACCGGTTCCGGGATTGAACGCAAGCTTGTTCCCATTGACCAGTTCCACCACGAACTGGTTGGTGCTGTTGAAGCCGACGTTGTGCACCCAGGCAAGGTGGGACACGGTGCGCAGGAGTTGCGACTTGTGTCGGTAGAGCTGGTCAAGCTTGATGGTGCGAACAAGTCGGTTGCGGTTGTAGAAGAACAGAACGGGTTCGTCCAGCGTCACCTCTACCGGAACGAGGTTCATGCCGCTGTAGCCAACGACCACTGACTCTCCTGCATCTGAGAGGAACAGCCAGCGATGCCATCCGGCTATCTGCCAGGAGTCCTGTCCTGAGACCTGCACAAGCACAAGCGTTGTGTTGCTCACCGGGTCGGACGTGGCGCAGAGCTTTCGGGTAGCGAAGCAGGTTGTGAATCTTTTTTGCGCAGGCAGTGGCGTATCAGCAAGCGCTGGGCTTGTGAGAAGAGCAGCGATGAGTACGATGGAGCGCTTCATGACGCGTAACTCTTGGGCTGGACCGAGCCATGAAGCGGGTCGACTTCAACGAAAGGTCAGGCCGCGGGCGAACCTGTCATCGAATGTTCTTGGGACTAGGCGACCCATTACGTGCAACTCTCTCGCCGCACGTCGGGCAGCACCAGCCTCCCAACAGGGCTTCACGCATGCTGGATGGCTTTCGGAACCTTGGCAAAGGCGCTTCGCACTTTGGACACGACTTGCGGGGAAGCAAAAGTGCCAGAAGAAGCACTGCCACCCCGCCAGAGATGCCTGCAATCAGTATAGGTGTCAGCAGTGTGTCCATAGGACTCCTTTGCGCGCGAAACTCGGGAGTGGAGTTCCCAGGATTTAGTGGACACCTGACCGAGGGTGGCGATGCGCTGCCTCGAACTCGTCAGGACTGACCCCGCCTAGATGGCTGTGGCGGCGTGTTGGATTGTAAAA
>NZ_JBRRDW010000096.1:0-7024 GCF_056759895.1 Stenotrophomonas sp. STEN038 | reverse complement strand
TTATTTTTGGTCCTGTCTCTGCTCTGCTCTGGTCTCCTGCACCCCCGCCCCGGGCTTCTTCGCCGCCCCCACTACCCCTGCTTGCTCCTGCAACAAGGCGCCGGACCTCGATGCCGCTATCATCGGCTCCTGCACTTCCCCGAATGAATGCCGTGCGCTCAACCTGCCTGCTGCCACTCTTGCTCGTCGCCATCGGCTCGGCCCATGCCCAGCCTGCCATCGACCTGCCCGCCCTGATCGAATGCCGCCAGAGCGTCAGCGAGTTCGCTGCATTGGCACCCATCGCCAATGACCCGCTGAAGGCGGTAGCACTGGGCTGGCGACCGTTGCCGCAGGGCAACCTGTTCATGGCCGAGTACATGCTGAACACCCCGATCACGGTGTTCGGCCACAGCGCCGAGCATATCGCCATGGCCGGCGGCACCATCATCGCCATCCTCGACATGCCCGATCCGCGCCCGCTGGCCAAACAGCTGGAGCTGGAAACCGGCTACGACGCCCCTGACAAGTTCATGGCAGGCCGCGAGCTGGTCAGCCGCGACGTCAACGACGCCAAGACCGGCGAAGCGCTGATCGAATCGGTGATCCTGGGCGTGTCCACGGTCAAATCCCACCCAGGCAAAACCCTGGCCGGCTGCACCTACAGCCTGGACCTGCCCGCCGAGGGAGAAGCCCCGCCCGCCCCCGCCAAGCCGGCCGAAATCCCGGCCGATGTACCGCCGGTAGCCCCAAGCGTACAGACCCCCAACCCGCCGTCAGCTTGAACAGACCGCGGCAAACATCCTGCTAGACTTGTCGGCACCGCCCGGCCTGCCGGGTGCAGTCAAACCAAGAGATGTCTGAAGACGACAGTAGTACCTCGCCCGAAAACGGCGAGAAGAAACGCAGCTGGCTGGAGCGCCTGGGTTCGGCGTTCTCCAGCGAACCCCACACCCGCGACGAGCTGGTTGGCATCCTGCAGACGGCACAGCAGGACGGCCTGATCGCCGCAGACACCCTGCGGATGATGGAAGGCGCCATTTCGGTGGCCGAGCTGACCGTCGGCGACGTGATGATCCCGCGCTCGCACATGGTGTCGCTGCCGGTGGACCGGCCTTTCATCGAGCTGATGAAGCAGGTGGTCGATTCCGGCCATTCGCGCTTCCCGGTGCACGGTGAGAACAAGGACGACATCCTCGGCATCCTGCTGGCCAAGGACCTGCTGCGCGGCGTGGTCGCTGACAACAGCCATGCCAGCGTGCGCGAGCTGCTGCGTCCGGCGGTACTCATCCCCGAATCGAAGAAGCTCAATGTGCTGCTCAAGGAGTTCCGGCTCTCGCGCAACCACATGGCGATCGTGGTAGACGAGTACGGCGGCGTCGCCGGCCTGGTCACCATCGAGGACGTGCTGGAGCAGATCGTCGGCCAGATCGACGACGAGCACGACGAAACCGAAGACCACACCTCGCAGATCGCCATCCTCGCCGATGGCCGCTATGTGGTGGACGCGCTGACCACCATCGGCGACTTCAACGAGCGCTTCGGCGCCGAGTTCTCCGATGACGATTACGACACCATCGGCGGCCTGGTCACCGAGGCCGTTGGCCATCTGCCGGAAATCGGCGATGAGCTGACCCTGGAGCGCTTCGTGTTCCGGGTGGCCAAGGCCGATGCACGCCGCGTGCAGGCCTTCCACGTGACCATCCTGCCACCTGAAGACCAGGACGAAGCTTGATCACCCTGCGCCTGCCGCGGCTGCTGTCCGCGTTTGCGTCGTTGTTCCTGCTGCTGGCCGCGATGGCCAGCAGCGCACAACCGGTCGCCAACCACCCCAGCGAAACCAATGCACACCCGGCACCGCGCATCGGCGTGGTGACCATGTTGCCGGGCGAAGTGTTCTTCGAACGCTTCGGCCATGACGCACTGGTGGTGCTGGACCCGGTAACGGGGCAGGCAACGTCGTACAACTTTGGCTTCTTCGACCCGTCCGAGCCGGACTTCATCGGCAACTTCGTGCGCGGCAAGATGATGTATTACCTGGTCGCACTGCCGCTGGAGCAGGACCTGGCGCAGTACGAGAGTGTCGGCCGCGGGGCAAACATCCAGTGGCTGGACCTGCCGCCGGCGCAGGCACAGGCGCTGGCTGATGCACTGGCCGAACGGGCCAAGCCCGAGAACGCGCGCTATCGCTACGACTACTTCACCGCCAACTGCGCCACCATGGTGCGCGACAGCCTGGACCAGGCCATGGGCGGCGCCCTGCAATCGCAGCTGGCGGGTCGCTCGCGTGGCAACAGCTATCGCAGCGAATCGGTGCGACTGGCCTCGCCTTCGCCTTGGATGTGGCTGGGCTTTGACATCGGCCTGGGCCCGAATGCCGACCAGCCGCTGTCGCGCTGGCAGGAAGCCTTCGTGCCCATGCGCCTGGCCGACAGTCTGCGCGAAGTACGCAACAGCGAAGGCCGGCCTCTGGTACAGGCCGAGCAGGAACTGCTGCCGCAACGTCTGCCGCCGGAGCCAAAAGAAAAACAGCGTTCCTGGTGGCCGTGGCTGTTGGTCGGCCTTGCCGTCGCCGCTGCACTGTACGCCGCACGCCGCAAGCCGCGCCTGATTGGCGGTCTTGCCCTGCCGTTCTGGCTGTTCTGCGGCATTGCCGGTGGCCTGCTGACCTTCTTGTGGGGCTTCAGCGAACACCAGGCCGCCTGGGCCAACCGCAACCTGCTGCTGCTCAGCCCGCTGGCACTGTTGTTGATCCCCGGCGCATGGAGTCTGCTGCGCGGGCATCAACCGCGCACCTGGTTCCGGATCGTCCTGTGGCTGATGACCGGCATTGCGCTGCTTGCGCTGCCGCTGCATTGGCTGTCGCTGCAAGCACAGTTCAACGTGCAATGGATCGTACTGCTGCTGCCCATCCATGTCGCACTGGCACTGATTCTTGGGCGCCGCAGCTTGGCGTTACCGGCCAGCTGAGGCACGATGCCGGGATGACTACCGGCATCACTCCAACTCCCGTCCAGGCCAATCCGGCCTGCGTGATCAATTGCACCTGGTACGGTGCCGATGGCACCCAGCGTCCACTGGATCTGGACAGCATCAGCGACGTACTCGCCGATGATGCCAAGGGCTTCGTCTGGGTCGGCCTGTACGAACCCAGCGACGCGATCCTGGACAAGGTGCAGGAAGAATTCGACCTGCATCCACTGGCGATCGAAGACACCCGCAAGGCGCACCAGCGGCCCAAGATCGAAACCTACGGCAATTCCCTGTTCGTGGTCGTGCACACCGCCCAGGTCGTGGATGAGCGCATCCGCTACGGCGAAACCCATGCCTTCCTCGGCCCGCGCTTCCTGGTGACGGTCCGCCACGGCGCCTCGCTGTCGTATGCGCCAGTGCGCGCGCGGCTGGAGCAGGAGCCCGAGTTGCTGGCGATGGGTCCCTCGTTCTGCCTGTACTCGGTGCTGGATGCGGTGGTCGATCATTACCTGCCGATAACCGACAGCTTCCGCGACACCCTGGACCTGCTGGAGAAAAACATCTTCGCCGACACCTATGAGCGGCGCACGGTGATCCGCCTGTACGAGCTCAAGCGCGAGCTCAACAAGATGCGGCTGGCGGTTGCGCCACTGCAGGATGCGCTGGCGCAGCTGCAACGCAACCAGGCGCAGTTGATCAACGAGGAAGTGCGGCTCTACCTGCGCGACGTGCAGGATCATGCAGCACGGGTCAACGACGCCATCGACACCTTGCGGGAAATGCTGGGCACCGCGCTGAACGTCAACCTGTCACTGGTCACGCTGGCGCAGGGCGAGACGGTCAAACAGCTCGGTGCATGGGCGGCATTGTTGGCCGCGCCAACCCTGGTCACCAGCTGGTACGGCATGAACTTCGCGCATATGCCGGAACTGGCCGGGCGCTTCGCCTATCCGCTGCTGATGCTCGGCGTCGGTGTGATCTGCGTGGTGCTGTACCGCCTGTTCAAACGTTCCGGCTGGCTTTGATCAGCCACTTCGTCCTTCGAGAGAGCAACCATGCAGCACGACCACTCCAATCCTGCACGCCGTAGTTTCCTGCGCAACACGCTGATTGCCAGCGCCGCCGCGCTGCCGTTGTCGCAACTGGCATCGGCGCAGACTGCCAGCAATAACGACCACGCCTTGCCCGAATCGATGCGCGCCCTGAAATCGGTCGCTGCGCAGGTGGTTCCAATCAGCAACGATGAGCGCATCGCGCGCGTGGCCAAGGCCCAGCGCCTGATGGCCGAGCACGGCATCGATGCGGTGTTCATCGGCGCGGGAAGCTCGCTGACCTATTTCACCGGCATGCGTTGGTGGGACAGCGAGCGGCTGACCGGCGTCATCCTGCCGCGCAAGGGCGAACCGGTGTACGTGACACCGGAATTCGAACGCGTGCGCACGCTGGAGCAGATCAAACTCGGCAACGATGTGCGCGGCTGGCAGGAGGACGAGGACCCTTACGCCCTGGTCGCCAAGGTGCTGCGCGACATGGGCCATGCCACCGGCACGCTGGGTATGGAGGAAGCCGTGCCCTACTTCCGCGCCAAAGGCATTGCCGACGCCCTACCGCAGGCCAAGGTGGTACCGGCATGGCCGGTGGTATCCGGCTGCCGTCGGGTCAAGAGCGCGGCCGAATTGGCCTTGATGAAACTTGCCAACGAAGCCACGCTGGCGGTGTATGAAGCCGTGTGGAAGGCCTTGAAGCCAGGCATGACCGAGCAGGACATCAGCGGCCTGCTGGCGATGGCCTACGCGCGTACCGGGCTGAATGGCGATGCCAGCGTCAACGTCGGCAAGTACACCGCATCCCCGCACGGCTCGGACAAACCGCAGCATCTGGTCGAGGGTACGCCGATCATCTTCGACGGCGGCTGCCGCGCCGGCGGCTATACCAGCGACATCACCCGCACCGTGGTGCTGGGCCAGCCCAACGACGAGATCCGCAAGGTATTCGACATCGTATTGAAGGCGCAGACCGCCGCATTGAATACGGCACGCCCAGGCGTGGCGATGGGCGATGTGGATGCAGCTGCGCGCAAGGTGATCAGCGATTCCGGCTACGGCCCGGATTACCGCTATTTCAGCCACCGTCTCGGCCACGGCATCGGCCTGGACATGCACGAATGGGATTACCTGGTTCGCGGCAACACCCACCTGCTGGAGCCGGGCATGACCTTCAGCGACGAACCCGGTATCTATATCCCCGACCGCTTCGGCGTGCGCCTGGAGGACATCCTCTACGTCACCGAAGATGGCGCCGCGCTGATGACCCCGCAGAGCAAGTCCATCGACCAGCCGTTTGGGTGAGCCGGCTCTTTGTAGGAGCGGCGTAAGCCGCGAAGCCACTGATGGTAAACCGCTCCGACAACCCGCAATCTGGCGCACTGCAGTTGCGGGTTGTCGCAGGTGCGCAAGGTCTGCCAGCTTCGCGGCTTACGCCGCTCCTACAACCTCGCCTCCCACAACCACGCCTGCGCTTTCGTCAGGCCACGTAAACGGTCTTGATGTTCATGAACTCATGAATACCCGGCCCGGCCAGCTCACGCCCGAATCCAGACCGCTTGGTCCCGCCAAACGGCAGCCGCGCGTCGCTCTTCACCACTGAATTGACGAAGGCCGCGCCGCATTGCAGCTGTACCGCGACGTTCTCGCCGCGCAGCACATCACGGGTCCAGACGCTGCCACCCAAGCCGAAGCTGGTGTCATTGGCCACGCGCACGGCCTCGACCTCGTCCTTGACCCGGATGATCGCCGCCACCGGCCCGAACAATTCCTCGTCATACGCCGGCATACCGGGGCCGACGTTGTCGAGGATCGTGGCCTGATAGCCTGCGTTGCTGTCGGCAACCGGTTTGCCACCCAACAGTACCTTTGCACCCTTGTCGACGCTGGCGTGCACCTGCTTGTGCAGCTCGTCGCGCAGGTCAGCGCGCGCCATCGGCGCGAGCGTGCACGCCTCTTCCTGCGGATCACCGTAAACACGCGCCTGCGCAGCTTCGACAAAACGCTGCACGAAAGCATCAGCAATCGATTCGACCAGGATGAAACGCTTGGCAGCAATGCAGGTCTGTCCAGCGTTGTCGAATCTTGAGCGCACCGCTGCGGCCGCCGCCAGATCCAGATCGGCGTCATCCAGCACCACGAAGGCATCGCTGCCCCCGAGTTCCATCACGCACTTCTTCAGCTGGTCGCCGGCATTGGCCGCAATCGACCGCCCTGCCCGCTCACTGCCGGTCAGCGTAACCGCCTTGATCCGCCGATCACGCAGCACATCAGCGGCCTGATCATTGTCGATATGTAGTACATCGAATACGCCTTTCGGAATTCCCGCGGCGGCAACCACTTCACGCAACAGGTCGGCGCAGCCCGGCACATTGCTGGCGTGCTTGAGCAGGGCGACATTACCGGCCATCAAACCCGGGGCGAGGAAGCGGATCACCTGCCAGATCGGGAAATTCCACGGCATCACCGCCATCACGCAGCCGATGGGCTGGTAGATGACGTAACTGCGCTGGGCTTCGGTCGGGATCGGCTGCGGCTTCAGGTAGTCGGCCGCGTGGTCGGCGTAGTATTCGCAGCCCGCGGCGCTCTTCTCGATCTCGGCCAAGGCCTCGCGGCGCAGCTTGCCCATCTCGGAAGTCATCACGCGCTGGATCTCGTCGCGACGCTCGCGCAGGCCGGCTGCGACCTTGCGCAGACAGTCACCGCGCTGTTCCAGCGACAAGGCCGACCATTGCGGGAAGGCCGATTCAGCTGCAGCCAGACGCTGCTCGATGCCAGCAGCGGTCATCAGCTCGATCGTACGCACGACCTCGCCATTGAAGGGATTGATAGTCTGATACGACGCCATGGACTCACCTGCGTTCAACGAATGCAGGAATGGTAGCGCCGCGAATGTTGCGCGCAGGTAAATCCCGAGGTGCCATGTAGTGCCGAGCCATGCTCGGCAGGGGCGTTACCCGTAGACCAGTTGTTGGGGGGGGGGGGGGGGGGGGGAGCGGGGGGGCGGCACAAGACGCCCCGAGGGGGGT
>NZ_JBRRDW010000095.1:0-7131 GCF_056759895.1 Stenotrophomonas sp. STEN038 | reverse complement strand
CGTCTTCTTGCGCTTGCCCGTGTGTTCCGCGTCCCCGAAGCTCAGCTGCATCGTCGTCATCCGTCGAACCTTGCGCTATTGTCGCCGAAGGATTTGTTCAGAGCATCCCTAACCGTTTATATTCGCTATCCATAGCCGATACACCGTCTCGGAAGCATTTGATAGGAATCCGGCCAACCCGCTAGGAGGTATCGCTGATGGAAATGCAGCAGGTCCGGTATTTCATCGCTCTAGCGAAGACGCTCAATTTCACGCGCGCTGCCGAGCAATGCAAGGTGAGCCAGCCGGCTTTGACCAGGGCGATCCAGCAACTCGAGCGCGAGCTTGGCGGTCCGCTGTTTCACCGCGAGCGCAGCAACACACATATGTCCGAGCTTGGACAAATGATGCTCCCCTACCTGGAAAGCGTCGAGACGTCGGCCCAGGCGGCAATGCAAGCAGCCAAGTCTTCGAAGAAGCTTGAGAACGTCACAATGACGTTAGGTGCGATGTGCACGATTGGCCCGCAACTTGTCGCCGATCTGATCGTGCGCTTCCAGGCGGACAACCCTGAGGTCGAGTTAAGTGTTATTGACGGCGAGGCCCGAGCGATGATCGAGCAACTCGAAAAGGGCGACCTGCACATCAGTCTGGTTGGCGTGCCGGAAGAGCTTCCCGAACAGTTCCATCAGGTGCCGATCTTCAACGAGAAGTTCGTCATCGTACTGCCCCCTGAGCACCCGTGGGTGCAGAAGAAAGCAATCCGCGTCGAAGAACTGGACGGACAGCCCTATGTCGGGCGAACCAATTGCGAGGTCTTTCAGACGGTGACCGACGATTTCGCTCGCCGCGGCGTGACTATCAAGAAGGTCTTCAGCTCGCCGCGCGACGACTGGGTACAGAAGATGATCAAGGCCGGGTTGGGGTTCGGGTTCTTCCCCGAAAACTGTGTCACGGACTCAGACCTGATCGTCCGCCCCCTGATCGAGCCGGAGTATTCGCGGACGATCTACCTCGCCACCGTGCGCGGGCGGCCGCACTCACCGGCGATTGGCGCCTTCGTGAAAGCCGCGCGTCGCCATTGGCCGGTTTCGGAGCTCTTCGCTTCGCAAGATTGAGCGCAAGGTTCCAGCGAAGCTCAGTTGGCTTCCGCCGCCGCGCACGAATACGGCGGAAACTGACTGGTGCAGTTTGATTCCGTGATGCGCTCAAGCATGTCAGCGAGACTTGTGTTTGAACACCAAATGCGACCTGGACTGGACTGTCTGGAAGTCGATCGATGGTGGACCAAGATGGCAGTGTCAGGCGTAGCTACGCGCAGATCATTCAAGAACCGGACTTGCCTGCCCAGGTGTCGCGCAGGGTGACGGTACGGTTGAACACCGGCTTGCCGGACGCGTGGGCGTTGCGATCAGCGACAAAGAAGCCAAGCCGTTCGAACTGCAACTGAGTTTCTTGAGCCACAAAAGCTGCAGAACGTTCAACAAAGCCGGAAGCGTTTTGAATTGACAGCGGGTTTAGAAAATCTCGATAAGTCATGCCGCCGTCTTCATTGTCCGGATCCGGAACCGAGAAAAGCCGGTCGTAAAGTCGGAATTCTGCCGGCACCGCATGTTTTGCACTGACCCAATGTATCGTTCCCTTAACTTTGCGCTTGGAGCCGGGCATTCCGGGGCGCGAGTCTGGATCCAGGGTGCAGCGCAGTTCTTGGACTGCGCCGTTTATCGTCACAATGTCGTGGCACTTGATAAGTCCTACCCCGCGTAATCGAACTTCCTTATCTCGCGCCAATCGATGGAATCCGGGCGTCGGAACCTCTGCGAAATCTTCTTTCTCAATCCATATCTCCGGCGAGAACAGAACTGATCGCTCACCAAACGCGGCATCTTTAGGATGATTTGGGAACGTGACAAGGCTCTCGTGACGCTCATCGAGATTCGTGATGATCAATTTCAGAGGATCAAGCACAGCGAACTTTCTGGCGCAGGTAGAGTCCATGATGTCGCGGATGCAGCCTTCTAGCACCGAATAATCGAGCAGTGAATTCTGCTTGCTGATGCCAACGCGGTCGGCGAACAACTGAAGCGCCGCCGGCGGGCAGCCGCGGCGGCGCAGGCCCTGCAGGGTCGGCAAGCGAGGGTCGTCCCAGCCCGACACCAGGCCCTCTCCAACTAGTGCCAGCAGCTTGCGCTTGCTCGTGAGGGTGTAGTTGATGTTCAGGCGCGAGGATTCGATCTGCCGCGGTTTCGCCACCGGCGCGACTAGGCCGGCGTCCAGAACCGACTGATAAAGCGCCGGGTGCCGCAATAGGTCCACGTGGTCAACGAACCAGTCGTATAGCGGTCGGTGGTCCTCAAACTCGAGTGTGCACAGCGAATGCGTGATGCCTTCCAGCGCATCGCTCAGGCAGTGCGCGTAGTCATACATCGGGTATATCGGCCAGGCGTTGCCGGTGTTCTGGTGCTCGACGTGCTTGATCCGGTAGATGGCCGGGTCGCGCAAGTTGATGTTGCCGCTGGCCATGTCAATCTTCGCGCGCAGGGTGCGGGCGCCGTCGGGGAACTCGCCGGCGCGCATTCGCGTGAACAGATCGAGGTTCTCGGCGACGGTGCGATCGCGGAAGGGCGAATTGCGGCCCGGTTCGGTCAGCGTGCCGCGGTATTGACGCACCTGCTCCGCATCCAGGTCGCACACATAGGCCTTGCCGTCTTCCACCAGCTTGAGCGCGCTGCGGTAGAACACCTCGAAGTAGTCCGACGCATGCCGCAGCTCTGTCCACTGGAAGCCCAGCCAGCGCACGTCGTCCTTGATAGCCTCGACGTATTCCTGGTCTTCTTTCGCGGGATTGGTGTCGTCGAAACGTAGAATTACCGGCCCGCCGAATTCGCGACCGATGCCGAAGTTGAGATAAATCGATTTGGCGTGGCCGATGTGCAGGTAGCCGTTGGGCTCTGGCGGGAATCGCGTGCGCACGATGGCATGCCGGCCCGTCGCCAGGTCCTCGCGGATGATCTGCCGGATGAAGTCGTTCTTTTCCGGCAGGCTGGGCTCAGTGGGATGGGGCGTGGAGGTCATGCGGTTGATGGAGTGGGGGCATCCCCTTGAGAGTTGCTTGAGAGTTCTGTCTGAACGTCCGACCCTCGCACAAGGGTCAGGTCCACGGGACAGCGATCAGCGATTTCCAGGATTTTAGCTCGCTGATCCTCATCCAAAGGCCCATCAAGCACAATGGTGCGAGTAAACCTGTCGGAAGGCATCATGCCCGCCACCTTCTTATGCTCAACAGTCGTACTAGCCCGCTCGAGCGGGAAGCCTTTACGGTTCGCATAAAGGCGCATTGTCATCACTGTGCAGGCGGCAAGGCCCGCGGACACCAGTTCGTAAGGGGACAGTCCGCTTCCCAGGCCGCCGACCGAAGCTGGTTCGTCCGCGAGCAATGTGTGGTCACCGCTACGAACGGCGAGCTGAAACTTTCCTGCAAGGGTTTCCGTGGCGATCACTCCCTTGGCGACCTCAACTTGTGGAAGATCAACCGAGAGCGTTGGCAGAAAACGAGTAGCCCATGCGGCAACCATGGCAGCGGCGTAATTCGCGTCGGAAGTGTCGGTGAGGAAGTGATCAGCCTTGTCGAGAGAAATGAAGCTCTTCGGATGACTTGACGCGACGAATATGCGTGACGCGTGGTCAATACCAACGACCTGATCCAGTGGTGAATGCATTATCAGCATCGGGCGGCGCAGGGAGGCAATGGACTTTTCGATGTCGATTTTTTCGATTGCGTCTATGAAACTGCGGCGGATGTGAAAGGGACGACCGGCTATCTCTACTGTGGCCTCGCCATCGCGGGCAACCGCGCCGAGCTCACCGGGTTGCACGTGGCTCAGGATATGTTGGAGGTCGGCTGGTGCGCCGATCGTGGCCACTGCAGCAATGCTTGGCATCTCTGCGGCGGCCGCAATAGCTGCTGTGCCGCCCAAGCTATGCCCGACGAGGAGAGAAGGCGTCATACCTGCCTCAGTCATTGCGACAGCGGCTGCTCGAAGGTCTTCGATGTCTGAGGCAAAGCTAATGGCGCCGTCAGTCCTGTCGTCACTCCCGATCCCCGCAAAATCGAACCTTAGAACGCCAATCCCCGCACGCGACAATGCGCGGGACACGTGAACAGCAGTGCGGCTTTCTTTTCCGCAGGTGAAGCAGTGGGCGAAAATCGCCCATCCGCGAGGTGTCGTTTCTGGAGTCTCAAGCCATCCGGAAAGTTGGTCGCCGTTTGCGCGATTAAAAATGAATGTTGAACGAGCCATTTGTGTCGTCTTCTCCTGCGAAAGTGGCCACATAGTCAATTGGAAAGTCTATTCACGACGGCAAACGGCTGATGAAGTGGCTCGCCTAAAAAAGAGCGCTGAGGTCTTCACACTGCGCGCGCAAATAAATTGGCTGAAGTTCGCACCACACCACTAGTGTCATGTAGCTAGAGAGGTTGACCTCTGACGAACTTAGAGAATAAGCCGTTGAACCTCCTTATGCCGCAAGCGCGCGTGACAGATGCTTCATGTTGATAAAGACCTTCCTGGTTTCAAGTAGTCACTGCCTTATTTTTTCACTATGAAGCTCGCTACGAAGGATTTCCAATAGCTGTGAAACATGACTTCGATGTCTTCGAAGATTGGAAGGCATTCGGAAGTGACGTCTTGTCGCGCCTTAATGAGATGAGCAGAACGCCCCAACGCTTGCCAAAGAACCCTTTCATGCTTTCCAGGAAGCGTGCAGGGCGAAAAGAACCCTCCCAAGACTGACGTCAGGTTCGCCTGTAGCAAGTGATGGGACGGGCTGGCTGGTCTTTGTCCGCCACAGCAAATTTCCATTCCCTTTCGCAACCGGCAAACGCTTCGGAGCAGAACCCGCAAATATGTGCGTAGCACACACAAATCGTCCTGGATCGGGGATTATGTGCGCGGCGCACACACACGGCCCAAATGAGGTATTATGTGCACCGCGCATATATACGGATGCTGGTATGTCTCCGATTACCCGTCAGGACGCCTCGGCACTAGAGCAGAAGGGCTATGGAACTTAGTCAAATCACCTACTTCATCAACTTGGCCGAAACCCTCAATTTCACGACTGCGGCGAAACTGAGTGGGGTTTCTCAGCCTAGTCTGACGCGGGCGATACTCCGATTGGAGGATGAGCTCGGCGGCCCGCTGATTTACAGAAAGGGGAAACACAGCCGTCTTTCTGGCTTGGGAGAGCACGTTGAACTGGAGTTCCGACGGATGCTAGTGGCGTTGGAGAGCGTGCGATTCCACTCGGACAATTGGGCGCAAGGTAAACATCAAGTTATAGATGTCGCGGTTGCGCCGACCCTCGGGGCAAAACCCTTCGCCGCGTTCTTTGTCAGTGCGCTGGATCAGCTTCCATCGATGGAGTTCAAGTTGCATGCACTCAAATTGAAAGAGGACATCGCGAGTGTGCTCTCGGGGAGGTGTCACGCATGCATCTTTCCGCAGAGTTCTAACCCTGATCCGCAGTTGGAGGTCGTGCCCCTGTTTCGCGAGCGTTTCGTGATGGCCTGCGCAGCCGACCACCCATTAGCTGCATTTGGCGCCGTACGTGTCGAAGATTTGGTGGAGTATCCATTAATTGATTGGTTGAGCTGCGAGTACAGAGTGCAGATCCAGGAGTTCTTCGCGCGACGAGATGTGGTGATGCGGCCTCGCTTGCGGATAGATAGAGAAGACTGGATTCAGCACATCGTGGGGCAGGGCAGGGCAGTCTGCGTTCTACCGGAGCGGTCCGTCGGAGCTCCTGGCCTGGTCACTCGGCAGATCGAAGGCCTCACATTGGAACGTGAGATCGTCATGGCGGTGGCCTCTGGTACCACTACGCCTGTTGAGCTGAGTCAGATCGCCCAGTTCGCGTCGAAGTACAAATGGCAATGAGTGGTCATCAAACTGCACAGACGGTATGGCATCCATGCCCGCAAGGTATTGGATTAATCCTACTGTCACTGTGATAGTGGATCTATAGGAAAGCGTAGTCGAGAAAGGATCGTTCCCCAAAGTTTGGAGCCCAATATGAAGTACACAAAGTCACAAGAAGCAATCGACCGCCTGACCCCCGATCAACGCCGGATCACCCAAGAAGCCGGCACCGAGAGGCCGTTCACGGGCGAGTATAACGACAACAAAAAGGTGGGCATCTACGTTGACGTTGTCTCGGGGGAGCCACTGTTCGCTTCCACGGACAAGTTCGATTCCAGAACGGGTTGGCCTAGCTTTACCAAGCCGATCGTACCGGCACACATCAACGAGGTGCGGGACAATACACATGGCGCAGTCAGGACGGTACATGGCGACAGCCATCTGGGCCATGTCTTTCCTGACGGCCCGAGCGACCGAGGAGGTCTGCGCTACTGCATCAATTCAGCGGCTCTGCGCTTCATCCCGCGCGATGAGATGGATGCCGCAGGATACGGCGATTATCTCGAACAAATAAAGGAGGGTTAACATGCATCAGCGTGCAGTTCTAGCAGGCGGATGTTTCTGGGGTATGCAGGATTTGATCCGCAAACGGCCGGGGGTCATCTCGACCCGCGTCGGCTATACAGGTGGCGACGTCCTAAACGCCACCTATCGCAATCACGGCACGCATGCTGAAGGAATCGAAATCACTTTCGATACTGAACAGACGAGCTACCGGAATATCCTGGAGTATTTCTTCCAGATCCACGATCCCACCACAAAGGATCGACAGGGAAATGATCGGGGGCTCTCTTACCGCTCTGGCATCTACTATGTCGATGAAGACCAGAAGCGAGTAGCCGAAGACACGATTGCCGACGTAGATGCATCCGGGCTTTGGAGTGGCAAGGTTGTGACGGAAGTAGCACCCGTGGGCGATTTTTGGGAAGCCGAACCGGAGCACCAGGATTACCTCGAAAAGCGGCCGGGCGGCTACACCTGCCATTTCCCGCGGCCTGACTGGGTGCTTCCCAAGCGACAAAAAACTGGTGATTGATAGCCGACGGACGTTTCAGTAGCTTAGGGAAGGTCTGATCAAAGCGCCCTGAAGCTTGGATTTCAGCGTCGAGCGCTCGATCGACCTCGATTTGATCAAAATTGCGCCATTTCTGGCGGCTTTCGACGGGTTTCC
>NZ_JBRRDW010000094.1:0-7327 GCF_056759895.1 Stenotrophomonas sp. STEN038 | reverse complement strand
GCCGGCGGGCGGCGTGGGGCGCCGCCCCGGCGTCGGCCCGCGGCGCGCGCGCGCGCGGCGCGTGCCCGCCCCGCCCCCGCCCCCCCCCCCCGCCCCCCCCCCCGCACTACAGGGTGCGTTGGTAAAGCCTCTGCCGAGCATGGCTCGGCACTACAGGACGATTCTCGTCGCCGGCAAGGGAGCTTTCCCGTGTAGATTCGGCATTCCTCTTGCAGACGGAGCTGGTGATGAAAGGGAACTGCCTGTGCGGTGCGGTCGAAGTGATCGCCAATGAGCATTCCGAAATCGGTCTATGCCATTGCAGCATGTGCCGGCGCTGGTCCGGTGGGCCGCTGTTCGCGGTGCATTGCGATGACCAGGTGCAGGTCATCGGCAGCGCGTTGAAGACCTATCGATCCTCCGACTGGGCCGAGCGCGGCTTCTGCTCACAGTGCGGCACGCACCTGTATTACCGCTTGGTGCCAGATGGCGAATACTTCGTGCCGGCCGGTTTGTTCCAGGAACAATCGTTCGAACTGGCCAGCCAGATCTTCATCGACGAAAAGCCGTCGTACTACGAACTGGCCAACCAGACACCGAAACTCACCGGGCGCGAAGTATTCGAGCAGTTCGCCAACGGCAACAGCTGATTGCCGCTGGCGCGGCTGCGGTCAGCCCGCAGGTTCCTTGCCATCGTCCTCGTCGGCATCGCCGAGGATGATGCGCGCGCTGCGCTGGTAGCTCCAATACGCCACCGCCCAGTTGAGCAGCACCACCAAGCGGTTGCGGAAGCCGATCAGGAAGAACACGTGCGCGGCCAGCCAGAACCACCAGGCCAGCAAACCGGACAGCTGCAGCTTGCCGACATGCACGATCGCCGCCATGCGGCCGATGGTGGCCAGGTTGCCCTGGTCGTTGTAGCGGAATGGCGGTGGCGCTGGCTTGCCATCAAGACGCGCGCGGATCACCTGCGCCACGTACTTGCCCATCTGCTTGGCGGCAGGCGCCACGCCCGGTACCGGGCGGCCATTGGCCTGCATCAGTGCGACCAGATCGCCACCGGCGAAGATCTCCGGGTGGCCGGGAACCGTGAGGTCCGGTTCCACCTGTACGCGGCCGGCGCGGTCCAGCGGCACGTCCAGCGTGCGTGCCAGTGGTGAGGCGGCCACACCGGCTGCCCACACCACGGTGCGCGCGGGCACGTGGGTGTCACCAAGCTGGAAGCCCTGTCCGTCGATATGGCTGACGGCAGTGCCGGTCAGCACTTCCACGCCGAGCTTTTCCAGCTGGCGGCGGGCCTTCAGTGACAGCACTTCCGGGAAGGTGGACAGCACCCGTGGTCCGGCTTCAACCAGCCGCACCTTGGCGTCGGCCGGATTGATATGGCGGAACTCGTTCTTCAACGTGTGGCGCGCGATCTCGGCCAGCGTGCCAGCCAGCTCCACGCCGGTGGGGCCACCGCCGACGATGGCGAAACTCAGCCATGCGGCGCGCTTGGCCGGATCGGGTTCGGCTTCGGCGCGTTCGAAGGCCAGCAGCAGCTTGCGGCGTAGGTAAAGCGCGTCGTCCAGCGTCTTCAGGCCGGGCGCATCGGCGGCCCATTCGTCGTGGCCGAAATAGGCATGGGTGGCGCCGCTGGCAACCAGCAGCATGTCGTAGGCGATCAGGCTGCCATCGCCGAGCTGCACCTGCCTGGCATGCTTGTCGATGGAGACCACTTCACCCAACCGCACCTCGATATTGCGCTGCCTGCCGAGGATATGCCGCAACGGCGCAGCGATATCCGGTGAGGACAGGCCGGCGGTGGCCACCTGGTACAGCAGCGGCTGGAACAGATGGTGGTTGCGACGATCGACCAGGGTGATGCGCAAGGGCGCATCGGCCAGCGCTCGGCTGGTCCAGAGCCCGGCGAAACCTCCGCCGATGACGACAATGTGCGGGTGTTGCGGCATGACGTACTCCGGTGTGGCCGGTGAACCGGCCGTGGGGGCGGGTTGTCAGCGCACATCATCGCATTGATGTGCTTTGAAACAGCGATGACCGATACTGACGGTCAGCTTGCCGCCATGGAGTCACCCGTGTCTGAGCCTGAGAAGCGCATCGCGCTGTTGATCGATGCCGACAACGCACCGTCATCGAAGATCGACGAGATCCTTGTGGAAGTGGCCGCCTTCGGCGTGGCCAACGTACGTCGCGCCTATGGCGACTGGAAGAATCCGCGGTTGAAGGGCTGGGAAACCGTGCTGCATGAGTTCGCGATCCGGCCGATCCAGCAGTTCGCCTACTCCAAGGGCAAGAATGCCTCGGACATGGCGATGGTGGTGGACGCGATGGACCTGCTGTACGCGCGCAACCTGGATGGCTTCGCGATTGTTTCCAGCGACGCCGACTTCACCCCGCTGGTGATGCGCATCCTCACTGACGGTGTGAAGGTATATGGCTTCGGCGAGCAGAAGACGCCCTTGGCCTTCGTCAACGCCTGCTCGAAGTTCACCTATCTCGAAGCGCTGGGCAACGATGCGCCCGAAGTTGTCGAGCAGGTGCCCACCAGCAGCGCGCCGACCGCGGCGACTGCAACGGAAGTCGCGGAGCCTCCGGCAGCGCCGATCAAGCCGCGCAGCACCAATGAGCTGCGTGGTGACACGCGCCTGCTCAATCTATTGCGCGGCGCAGTGGATGCCGTGGCGGATGAGCAGGGATGGGCCTTGCTGAGCGCGGTGGGCAATCAGATCGCCAATCGCGCCTCGTTCGACTCGCGCAATTATGGTTATCGCAAGTTGAGTGAGTTGATTGATGCCACCGGCCTGTTCGAGGTCAAGCGCGCCGGCAAGGCATCGGCGGTACGCACGTTGCCACGCAAGGGAGCGCGCGATGAAAACTGAGTTGAAAGGAGTGGGTGAATGTTGAAGATCTGGGGCCGGCGCAATTCCAGCAATGTGCGCAAGGTGCTGTGGTGTGCCGAGGAAATCGGCCTGCCGTATGAGTCGATCGAAGTGGGCGGCGCGTTTGGCGGCACGCAGACGGCCGAGTACCGCGCGATGAATCCCAACGGGCTGGTACCGGTGATCGAAGATCATGGCCTGCCGGTATGGGAGTCCAACGCCATCGTGCGTTACCTGTCAGCGCGTTATGCCTTGGACGTGTTGTATCCGTCCGATCCGCTGGAGCGTGCGCGCAGTGAGCAATGGATGGATTGGACTACATCAAGTTTCGCGGTGGCATTTCGCGATTTGTTCTGGGGCGTTGTGCGGACTGCGCCGGCGGACCGCGATGAGGCGCGGATTGCGGCGGCGTTGTTGCGCTGTGGTGAGTTGTTGGCGCTGGTTGATGCGGCGTTGGAAAAGCAGCCTTGGTTGTCCGGTGAGCGTTTCGCGATGGGTGATATCCCGCTGGGGGCCTTCATCTACGCCTGGTTTGAAATGCCGATCCAGCGACCGGAGCTGCCGCATCTGGCAGCGTGGTATGCGCGGCTGCAGCAGCGGCCGGCGTACCGGAAAGGGGTTATGACGGCGTTAACGTGAGTTATAGGGATGCGGGATGGCCAGCCCTTCTTCCACATGCGGGATTGCTAGCCCCTCTCCCGCGTGCGGGAGAGGGGTTGGGGTGAGGGCAGCTTTTGACTCTTGCTTTGCGGTTTCTTTGATAGAAAATGCGCTGGAAAGAGCTGAAACAGCAAAAGCAAAAGCGAAAACAAAAACAAAAACAAAAACAAAAACCCTCCCATCCGCTCTTCGGGCACCTTCCCCCGCAGGCGGGAGAAGGAAAGCAGTCTCCGTCGAATTAAAAAAGCCGCGCTGTAACCAGCGCGGCTTTTCCAATACCTCCGTGCAGGCAGCACGATTAAACCAGCCTTAGAACTTCCAGGTCAGGCCCATGTACAGCTGGCGACCTGCATAGCTGTTGGAGTAGAGCCGAGCCTTGGTGTCATTGCCAAGGTGCGCGCGTTGCTCCGACTTGGTGGCATTCAGCACCGATGCGCTCAGGGTAAGGTCCTCGCGGATGTTGAAGGCGGCGTTGAGGTCGAGCTGGTCGTAGGGCTCGGAGTAGACAGTGAAACCGTTGACCTGGTCACCCACTACTTCACCGCGACGGTTGTACGAAGCACGTGCGAGGAAGCGGCTGTTCTCGTAGAACACGGTGACATTGGCCTGGTTCTTGGCGCTGCCAACCAGCGGTGAGGAACCGATCTTCTCGCCATTGATTTCCAGCGATGCAAGGTTGGTGTCGTTGTAGGTGTAGTTGGCTTGGACGCCAAGACCGAAGTCGAAGGTGTACTGGCCATACAGTTCAACACCCTGCGATACACCATCCTGGCCGTTGACGTCGGTTGCATAGTTCTGCACGGTCACCGTCTGTCCGCCGACATTCACCTGCATGTCACGCTGCACGCGCACGGTGAAATTCTTCACATCCTTGCGGAACAGACCAACGCCGGCAACCGCGCCGGGCTTGAAGTACCACTCCATGCTCAGGTCGTACTGGACCGCCTCGAACGGATCCAGGTTCTTGTTGCTGCCAGAGCCATACCAGCCCGGATTCACGGCGCCGCCAGCGACGACGCGGTCGGCGCTGTACTCGGCACTGTAGAAGCTCAAGCCGCCCGGATAGGCGATGCTGGTGTAACGGGGGCGGGAAATGACCTTGGATGCAGCACCGCGCAACACCAGGTTGTCGGTAATGTCCCATGCGATGTTGAAGCTGGGCAGGATGTCGGTGTAGCTCTTGTCCAGCGTCGCCATTTCATAGGTCTTTTCGCGGGCCATGCTGTCGGGCAGGCGCACGAAGCCGCTTTCGCAGCCATAACCGGTATTCGAGCCCAGCAGCGCAGCGGCGGCGGGATCGGTACAAGCCATCGGCGTGCCGTTGGCATTGTCAGCGAAGTAGTCGATGAAACGCTCGACCGAGTCGCTGGATTCGGCATGTTGTTTGGTATGTGCGACACGCACACCGATGTTGCCGCGCAGGCGCTCAGTACGGAAATTGGCCTGGAAGTAGCCCGAATAGACCTTTTCGCCTACGTTGTAGACGAAGTCGTCTTCACGACGGTTCTGCGCCGCACCGTATCGATTGTTGAGATAGTCAATGTAGCCGGGGTAGTTGATGCCCGGGAACACGTTCGCGTTGAAGCCACCGCCGATGTTGCTCAGCGGCTGCGACAGGAAGAAACCGGGTTGTGCAATGCCGGCGGTGGAGTCGCAACCGGCCTGATAACGCTTGCTGTAGTCACTGGGGTCCGCGCCCTGGCATACCCAGTAGGTATTGCCGGTATTGCGGTGCACCTTGGTATCGCTGTACTTGGCGCCAAACTGGATCGAATCCAGCATGCCTGCTTCAAACAGCTTGTTGAAGTCAGCCTGGAAGTGATTCTGCTTGATGCTGGTCTGCGTCCAGGACGAATCGGTGGAGCCGGTATCGATTTCTGCGATGCCGGACATCAACTTCTGCTGCAGATCCGGTGAGAACGTGGCCGTTGGCGTGCCAGAGATGTCCCAGGCGCTGTACAGGTTGCCGGCTTCCCAGGTGTCACCGACCTTGCGGCGCGGCTTGGCAGCGGTGCGGAAGCTCATCGACGGGCCACCTTCGGACCACGTACGGCCACCGGCGAACGATGCTTTCCACAGCGGGCTGATGTCCCAGTCGATTGTCAGGTCACCGGTCTGCGACAGTGCCTTTTCGCGGCTATAGGTACCGGTGATCTGCGGGGTAGGGATGGTGCAGTCGTCCGGGCCCCAGCCACCGCCAGGCAAGCCCGCAGCGGCAGCTTCGTCTTCACTGCAGATGTAAGTCTTGCCCGGCAGTTTTTCGTACTCGGCACCGGTGATGATGGTGCCGCTCGGATCAAGCGTGAACCCGTTGAGCAGACGGCCGGGCTCCCAGTTGCCGTCGCCGGCCACGCGCGCGAGGTTCCATTCCGGAATCTTCAGCATGTTTTGGGTGTAATTGCCTTCCAGCTCGAAGCGGAAGTAGTTCGCGGTCATGGTGACGTTGTCGACCGGCTTGAACTGCAGGGTCAATTGACCACCGCTGCGCTCGCGCTTTTCATCCTTGACGGCGAAGTTCACCGATGTTGGCATGGCGAAGCCGGAGTAGTGATTGCCGTTCTGGTCGTAGATGCCAGAGCGACCCCAGAACTGGGAAATACCAGTCAACGGGTTGCCATTGGTGTCAACGGGCGGGTTGCGGGTAGTGCCGGGTTCGTTCCAGACGTAGTCGTGGCTGATGTTGCCATTGGCGTCGAGGCGGTCGCTGTACCACTGCCAGTCTTCGGTTGTCGCCTCCATCGTGCGGCTGCGCCGATTCTGCTGGGTTGCGCCGACCAGCACGCCGAAGCGCTCGTCCTTGCTATGCCAGGAGTACATCGCAGAGGCCTGTGGATCGATACCACTGGTGGTGTCGGAAGTGGTGCCTTCGATGCTCGCAAAGCCCGAGTTCGACTCCATGTCCAGAGGGCGACGGGTGCGCAGGATCACCGTGCCGCCGATACCGCCTTCTTCGATGCGAGCTTCCGGGGTCTTGTACAGCTCGGCGGCCGACAGCATGTTGGACGGCAGCAAGGTGTAGTTGAACGAGCGCGAGGCTTCGTTGTTGGTTTCCGAACTGGCGACGTAGTTGCCGTTCAACTGGGTCAGGGTCAAGTCGGCAGCAAGGCCGCGCACGCTGACGTTCTTACCTTCGCCGCCGCTGCGGGTGATGATCACGCCGGGCACGCGTTGCAGTGCGTCGGCCACGTTCTTGTCGGGGAACTTGCCGACATCTTCTGCAGTGATCACCTCGACCACGGCATTGGCGTCGCGCTTCTGCTCAAGGCTCTTTTCGATGGCGTAGCGGTAACCGGTGACGTTGACGCTGTCGAGCGTGGTGGCATCGGGGCTGGTGCTGGCCTGTTGCGCGAGCGCTGCGCCGGGAACGGCTGCGACGGCGAACAAGGCGAAGGCAATGGCGGCGGACAATGTGTCGCGGCCGTGCTTGCGTGTGATCTGTTTCATTTCTCTCCCTCTCCTGGATTGAATCGCTAACTGTCACGTTGATTTGGACTTGTATCGATCTAAAAACGGGTGAAACCGGAGCCTTGTTGCGTTCGCTCAATGATTGGTTTGGCGCTCGAGCAGGGTTCCGTTGCCGGGGATCGTGGGGGTGTCGATTTGGATCGATCTAAACGATTGGCGCGCATTTTTTAGCACAGCCGGGGGTTGGACGCATGTTGCTTCGCAATATGGCCGGGCCGGGTGGGGTTGGCGGGGCGGGGTAGTGGGGGGGCCAGGGACAAAAGGGCGGGGGAGGGGACGACACAACCCCCCCCCACGCGAGGAAGGCAGCCCCCCAGCACAGAGACGAAGACCGGGGTGAG
>NZ_JBRRDW010000093.1:0-7429 GCF_056759895.1 Stenotrophomonas sp. STEN038 | reverse complement strand
ATAAATTTTGCTCTCTGCCGGTGGTTTTTTTGCTTTACCACTCCCGCTTGGTTGGCGGGGTCCAAAAACAACCCCATCACCTCCCCCGGGTTTTTGCCCAACCAAGTAGAATCCACACCAGCATTCACCAAGAAGTGGCGATCCATGTCCCAGCGTGATTGGGTGGCGGCGGCCATCCACAAGATTGAAGCCGACTACAACCGTTCGGCCGATACCCATCTGATTCCCGTCGATCTGCCGGGCTTCCCCGGTATCGATGTCTATCTGAAGGATGAATCCAGCCACCCGACCGGCAGCCTCAAGCACCGCTTGGCGCGCTCGCTGTTCCTCTACGCGCTGGCCAATGGCTGGTTACGCGAGGGCCGCCCGGTGATCGAGGCCTCCAGTGGCTCCACCGCAGTGTCCGAAGCCTACTTCGCGCGCCTGCTGGGCGTGCCGTTCATCGCGGTGATACCGGCCAGCACCTCGCCGGAAAAAATCGCTGCCATCGAATTCCACGGCGGCCGCTGCCATCTGGTGCAGCGCGCCTGCGACCTGAATTGCGAATCCGAACGGCTGGCGCGTGAAACCGGCGGCCACTTCATGGACCAGTTCACCTACGCCGAGCGCGCCACTGACTGGCGTGCCAACAACAACATCGCCGAATCCATCTTCAAGCAGATGGCCGAGGAGCCGCATCCGGTGCCGGAATGGATCGTCTGCAGCCCCGGCACCGGCGGCACCGCCGCTACCCTTGGCCGTTACGTCAGCTACCGCCGCCACGACACCCGCATCCTCTGTGCGGACCCGGAAGTCTCAATCTTCTACGACGGCTACTGCGCCGCGCTGGAAGGCCGCGACTGGCGTGACATGACCTGTGAAGGTGGCTCGCGTGTGGAAGGCATTGGTCGTCCGCGCGTGGAACGCAGTTTCATCCCGACCTGCGTCGATGCGATGGTGAAGGTGAGTGATGCGCTGAGCCTGGCTGCGATGCGCCATGTCAGCGCCACCCTGGGCCGCCGCGTTGGCGGCTCCACCGGCACCAACTTCATCGGTGTGTTGTACGCCGCCCAGCAGATGCGCGCTGCCGGCCGTGATGGCTCCATCGTCAGCATCCTCTGCGATGCCGGCGAACGCTACGCACACAGCTATTACAACCCGGACTGGTACAGCCAGCAGGGCATCGACGTGGTCGAAGCAGACGCCGTGGTAGCCACGGCCGTGGCCGGGCAGGGCATGCCGGCCCTGCCTTGTGCCTGGCTGGAAGCGTCGCCATATCAGGTCTGATGCCGGCGCAGCCGGAACTGTTTGAAGGAATGTCGTGAACACCACCAATCCCCTGCTCGATTTCTCCGGCCTGCCGCGTTTCGACGCGATCCACGCTGAACACGTCACCCCGGCCGTCGATACGCTGCTGGCCGAGGCCGAAGCGGCGGTGAAAGCTGCCGAAACCGTGGCGCCGGTGAGCTGGGAGAACTTCGTGGTGCCGCTGGACGATGCTACCGAGCGCTTGTATCGCGCCTGGGGCCAGGTCTCGCACCTGCAGGCGGTGGTCAACACGCCGGAGTTGCGCGAGGTCTACAACGCCAACCTGCCCAGGATCAGCCGCTTCGGCAGCTCGGTCGCGCAGAACCCGGCGCTGTATGCACAGTACAAGCTGCTGGCTGCCGCACCGGAAGCTGCAGGCTATGACGAAGCACAGCGCAAGGCGCTGGAGAATGCATTGCGCGACTTCCGTCTCGGTGGTGCCGAGCTCGACGACGCCGGCAAGGCGCGTTTCGCCGAGTTGCAGGAAGAGCTGTCCGGCCTGCAAGCCAAGTTCTCGCAGAATGTGCTGGATGCCGGTGATGCATTCGCCCTGTACGTGGATGTGGCCGATGACCTGCTGGGCCTGCCCGATGACGTGATCGCCAGCGCCCGCGCCGCCGCGCAGAAGGATGGCCGCGAAGGCTACAAGCTGACCCTGCAGATGCCGTGCTATCTGCCGGTGCAGACCTATGCCGACAACCGCGCGCTGCGCGAGCAGCTTTATCGCGCGCATGCGATGCGCGCATCGGAGTTCGGCGATGCGGCCTTGGACAACACCGGCAATATTGATCGCATCCTCGCGGTGCGCAACGAACTGGCCGCATTCCTGGGCTTCGACAACTACGCCGAGTATTCCATCGCCACGAAGATGGCCAGCGACGCACCGCAGGTGTTGAGCTTCCTGCGTGATTTGGCTGCACGCGCCAAGCCGTATGCACAGCGCGACCGTGCCGAGCTGGAAGCCTTCGCCCATGACGAACTGGGCATGGAAGAGCTGCAGGCCTGGGATCTGGCTTATGTGGCCGAGAAGCTCAAGCAGGCGCGTTACAGCTACTCCGAGCAGGAAGTGAAGCAGTACTTCACCGAGCCCAAGGTGCTGGCTGGCCTGTTTGGCGTGATCGAGCGCCTGTACGGCCTCAAGGTGGAACAGGACAGCGCTCCGGTCTGGCACGAAGACGTGCGTTTCTACCGGCTGGTGAACGCCGATGGCGCGCTGGTCGGACAGTTCTACATGGACCTGTACGCACGCGAAGGCAAGCGCGGTGGTGCGTGGATGGACGATTGCCGCAACCGGCGCGTCACCGCAGCTGGCGTGCAGACGCCGCTGGTGTACCTGGTCTGCAATTTCGGCAGCGGCAGTGACGGCAAGCCGGCGACTTTCAGCCACGACGAAGTCACCACCGTCTTCCACGAAATGGGCCACGGCCTGCATCAGCTGCTGACCCGCATTGGTGAGCTGGCAGTTGCCGGCATCAATGGTGTGGAATGGGATGCGGTGGAACTGCCCAGCCAGTTCATGGAGAACTTCTGCTGGGAGTGGGAGCAGGTGGAAGCGATGACCGCGCATGTCGACACCCGCGCGCCGCTGCCGCGCGAGCTGTTCGACAAGATGCTGGCGGCGAAGAATTTCCAGAGCGGCATGTTCACCGTGCGCCAGCTGGAGTTTGGCCTGTTCGACATGCTGCTGCACAGCCAGTACCAGCCTGAACAGGAAAGTGTGCTGCAGCTGCTGGAACGCGTGCGCGGCGAGGTGGCGGTGAACATCCCGCCGGCCTGGAACCGCTTCGCCAATCAGTTCAGCCACATCTTCGCTGGCGGCTATGCGGCCGGTTACTACAGCTACAAGTGGGCCGAGGTGCTCAGTGCCGATGCCTATGCCGCTTTCGAGGAAGCACCGGGCGCCTTGGCCGAGACCGGCGCACGCTTCCGCGATGAAGTGTTGTCACGCGGCGGCAGCCGCAGCGCGGCTGAGAATTTCCGCGCCTTCCGTGGCCGTGAGCCGCAGATTGACGCCTTGCTGCGACATAGCGGCATGACTGCCTGAACAGCGACCGCGGCCGGGACTGGTCAGCCGCGGCGATGAGGGTCAAGCTTGGGGATACGCATTCCCCAAGCTTGACGACATGCCCCGGCTAATCACCCGCATCGCAGCCTGCGCGGCCATCATCGGCGCGGTGCTGTGGTTCCAACCGCGCATCAACGAACCCGCCGCCCAGGTCAGCAATGGCTTGAACCTGCGCAGCGCGCCGGATCAACGTGCCGAGCGCCTGGCGGTATTGCCGGTGGGCACCACGGTGGAAGTGCAGCGCTGCCTGGCCGACCTGCAATGGTGCAATGTGCGTGCAGACGGCAAGAGCGGCTGGGTAGCGGCGGATTACCTGATCGCACGCAGCGACGGCAAGAAGGTCAAACTGGCCGAAGCCGGCAAGCAGCTGGGTGTAGTCATAGAGACCGCCAAGCCAGGTGGCTGACGCCGCACCTGTAGTGCCGAGCCATGCTCGGCTGGGGCGTTACACAAATGCAGGTAGAGCCGAGCCATGCTCGGCTGGGGCGTTACACAAAATGCAGGTAGAGCCGAGCCATGCTCGGCTGGGGCGTTACACAAAATGCAGGTAGAGCCGAGCCATGCTTGGCTGGGGACATTACCGGCAAAGCCTCTGCCGAGCATGGCTCGGCACTATGCTTTGCCCCCTCCCTTGCGCCGAAGGCGGAGGGGAGGGTTGGGGAGGGGTGGCACTTCGCCGGCTGCATTAGCGTCAGCTTCGCGGCTTACGCCGCTCCTACAACGGCAGAATCAAGCCGGCCCTGTTACTTCTTGTTCGGCACTTCAAAACCCAGCTTGTCCACCTGCTGCGGGTGCTGTGGCACGCGCTTGAGCTTGTCGGTGTTGACGTCGTACTTGTCACGCAGGCGCGTGGCCAGCTGGCGGTAGGTGGCGTTGTCCATGTCCGGCTCGCGGGCGAAGATCCAAGCCATCTCACGACCCGGGTAGCCGATCAGCGCCCAGGAGTAATCCGGAGCAACCTCAAGGACGCGCGAACGGGTGGGTACGACCCGGTAGAACCAGGTGCGCCAGCTGCGGTTGCCGCTTTCTTCGTCCACCTTGGCGCGGATTTCGATCTCCTCTTCCGGCTCGGCAAAGCCCTCGCGGAACTGGTAACGGATCGATACCTTGTTGTCATCGCGCAAGGTATAGGTGTTGACGCTGGCCACATGGCCGCGCTCGATGAAATTCGGCACCCGGCCGATCACATACCAGCGGCCCATGAAGCGCTGCAGGTCGATCGGGCCCTCGGCGATTCCCTCCACCGTCGTCGTCGCCGGCGCAGCCTCCTGTGCAAGAGCCGGGCTCAGCGGCAGGGCGAGACTCAACAGCATGGCGGACACAAAGAGGGGAATCGGTCGCATTACGGGTAAGGCACCTATGAAGGTCAGGGCTGCATGTTCGACGGGCAGTGATGCGTCCGTCAATGGCAGGTCGCAGTCTATGAGATGGCGGCCGCCGAGGATGCACTCCAACACAGCCATGTTGCCGGAGAACGTCATGACCAAGCCGCTCGCATCGTCATCCCGTCGTAACGCGCAGGACGCGCCCGACCCGCAGGTGTTGCGCTGCGTCAGACAGGCCGCCCTGGCCGGCCTGGCACTGGTGCTGGTGTGGCCGGCGGCGCGCGGCCACAGCGACTGGATCGGCTGGTTGCCGTTGTGGCTGCTGGGCATGCCGCTGAGCGCCTGGTGGGCCTTGTACCGCTTTCGCCTACCCGCAGCATGGCGGAATCGCCACGCCAAGCCGCGCAAACGCGGCCCGCAGGCCACCCGTGGCCGTCGCCCGGCCCGGCGGCGCCTGCCACAGGCGGCCTGACCTTCGACACGTGGGGGTGGGCAGGGGGCTGTGGTAGCGTTCGCGGCTTATGATTGCATGGAGCCAACATGTCCCGACTCACTTCTGCCTGCCTTGTGGCGGGTCTGCTTTCTTCCGGCTTGGCCGGGGCCGCCATGGGCGCTGACGATTCCCAGGACAAGTACGCCTGGCTGGAAGACGTCACCGGCGACAAACAGCTGGGCTGGGTGAAGGAGCAGAACGCCAAGTCCGAAGGCCGTCTGGCCGTGACCCCGCAGTTCAAGGCAATGGAAGCCGGTATCCGCGAAGTGCTGGATTCGGACGCCAAGATCCCGGGTGTCGAGAAGATTGGCGATTACTACTACAACTTCTGGAAGGACAAGCAGCACGAGCGCGGCGTCTGGCGTCGTACCACCATGGTGGAGTACCGCAAGGCCGAGCCGCTGTGGGAAACCGTGCTGGACCTGGACGCGCTGAACAAGGCCGAGGGCGAGAACTGGGTATGGCACGGCGCCAACTGTCTGCGCCCGGAGTACAACCGCTGCCTGATCGCGCTGTCGCGCGGTGGTGCTGACGCCGATGTCACCCGCGAGTTCGACATCTCCAAGAAGGATTGGATCAAGGACGGCTTCTTCCGTGCCGAGGCCAAGGGCGGCCTGGGCTGGATCGACCAGAACAACGTCTTCGTCTACACCGACTTCGGTCCGGGCTCGATGACCACCTCCGGCTACCCGCGCGTGGTCAAGCGCTGGCAGCGCGGCACCCCGATCACCGCTGCCACCACGGTGTACGAAGGCACGCCGGAAGACATGTACATCGCCGCGATGCACGACGATACGCCCGGCTTCGAGCGTAACTTCGTCAGCCGCACGATTGCCTTCTACAACAACGAACTGTTCCTGATCGGTGCCGATGGCAAGTTGACCAAGGTCGACGCGCCGAACTCGGCCGAAAAGGGCATCCGCCGCGAATGGTTGACCCTGGAGCTGCGTGAGCCGTGGACCGTAGGCGGCAAGACCTATACCGCCGGTTCACTGCTGGCGACGAAGTTCGATGACTTCATGGCCGGCAAGCGCGAGTTCGACGTGCTGTTCGCACCGACCGACACCACTTCGCTGGCCGGCACCACCTGGACCAAGTCGCACGTGGTGCTGAACGTGCTGGACGACGTCAAGAATCGCCTGAAGGTGCTGACCCACGGCAAGGATGGCTGGGTAAGCAGCGATTTCACCGGCGCACCGGCCTTCGGCACCATTGGTGTTGGCGCGGTGGACGCGGATGAAAGCGACGCGGTGTGGATGACCGTGACCGACTACCTGACCCCGACCACCCTGGCCCTGGCCGAAATCGGCAAGCAGCCGGAAGTGCTCAAGACCATGCCGGCGTTCTTCGACGCCAGCGACAAGGTGATCGAGCAGCACTTCGCCACCAGCAAGGATGGCACCCGCGTGCCGTACTTCGTGGTGCACGACAAGGCGATGAAGCTGGACGGTTCCAACCCGACCCTGCTGTACGGCTACGGTGGCTTTGAAATCTCGCTGACCCCGGGCTATTCCGGCGGCATGGGCCGCGCCTGGCTGGACAAGGGCGGCGTGTACGTTGTGGCCAACATCCGCGGCGGTGGCGAGTACGGCCCGCGCTGGCACCAGGCCGCGCTGAAGCAGAATCGTCACAAGGCGTATGAGGACATGGCGGCGGTTGCGCAGGATCTGGTCACCCGCAACATCACCTCGGCCAAGCACCTGGGCGTGCAGGGCGGCAGCAACGGCGGTCTGCTGACCGGCAACATGCTGACCCAGTACCCGGAGCTGTTCGGTGCGGTGGTCATCCAGGTTCCGCTGCTGGACATGAAGCGCTACAGCCACCTGCTGGCCGGCGCCTCGTGGATGGCTGAGTACGGCAACCCGGACACGGCCGATTGGGACTTCATCAAGACCTTCTCCCCGTACCACCTGTTCGACCCGGCCAAGAGCTATCCGCCGGTGCTGTTCACCACCTCCACCCGCGATGACCGCGTCCATCCGGGCCACGCCCGCAAGATGGCGGCCAAGATGATCGACGCAGGCAAGGACGTGACCTATTACGAGAACATCGAAGGAGGTCATGGTGGCGCAGCGAACAATGCGCAGGCCGCGCATATGTCGGCACTGGCTTACAGCTTCCTGTGGGAGCAGCTGAGCAAGAAATGATGCTTGGTTTGAAGTGATGCAAAACAAACGCCACCGAAAGGTGGCGTTTGTTTTTGCTTTGCTTTTGCTTAAGCCCCTCTCCCGCTTGCGGGAGAGGGGTTGGGGTGAGGGG
>NZ_JBRRDW010000092.1:0-7593 GCF_056759895.1 Stenotrophomonas sp. STEN038 | reverse complement strand
TATACATTATGCGAAATGGCTGATGGGCCGATTGAGATGGATCTGGATCTGGCTCACTTCTCACCTACCATCCCGGCCTCCTAAGGATTCGGGGGAAATTGAGGCATGAGCGACACCTACAACCTGGACAGCCGTCCACCGTGCTGGGAACCGGGAACGCAATGCCCGAACAGCTGCGCCAGCGACTACTACCGGCGCGTGATCGACAACCACGTCGCCCTGACAGGTCCATGGGCTGGCTGGCGTCTGGCAGGACGAGATCTGATCGCCCCAAGCGGCGAAAGGATCCCAGAACGCAGGCTGCGCGGCCTGCTGTGGCGCGCCGATGCTTCTGATTTACGTGACGCGACACGGAAAAGGAACGCTGCGCGAAAAGCGCGTCAGCAGTCGTTGGTCAAGGTCGTTGTCGTGGACCTGGGCGAATGGCGGGAACGCCACTTCGGAACGCGGGCTGGATAACGGCGTCAACGCAGGGGCAACGCCCCTGCACCCCCTATTTGCATGCGTTTTGAACCGCGTTGTCATAGGCACTGGAAAGAGCAAAAGAGCGCCTAGTACCTGCAGCGTTGTAAACAACATCTCGCTGCCGCTTCGCACTCTCGCAAGCGTAGCTAGAACCCGTAGTTCGGATCGTCGCCCCTGTAGCGCGACCACCACCGCCCCCGCCAACAGAAGCAACGTACGGGCGCTGTGCTGCACGGCGGGCCGCAACTTCGCGTTCCATCTGGGCAAGCCGCGCCCGTAGATACGGATTCTCCTGATCCGGCACAGCGTCCCAAGCCTTAGCCGCAGGACCGTTCGCGCAAGGATGTGACTGATACGAATCTGGCTTACCGCGCTCGACGCACTTGTAGACCTGTTGCGCTGCCGCGCCGCCAGACAACGCCAACAGAACAACTGCAAAAATTCCCCTGTACATCCCGGCTTCCTGCTGGATATGAACGCGCATCATACAAGAGGAAAGCTCGACCAATTTAGTGACGAATCACGTAAATAGGGCGAGCAATCCGTAGGGGCTTGGCCCCTACAGCCCAAGTGCCTGGCGCATTTGCGATCGGTAAATTTTAGAAAGCTGCCGAAACCCTTGCAGCGCAATGGTTTCCAGACAGCCCTTTCTGCAGGGCAGATCCGCGATCAGGAAAAAGCGGCCAACAACCCGATATGCAAAACGTAATAACCGTAGAAGGCCCATCGTGTCCTGGGTACGCGTAGATCCAGCTGGGCGACGGCCATCACTGGTAGCGCAAGCAGCGCCCACAGGTTGCCGTTGTAGAAACACAACGGCGCGAAGGCAGCGGCACCCAGCCAGAAATGGCTATCAACACGCTTGGTCGAGAACAGCCACCACCACACGACCACCAGCACGACGCCTGACCACTGGTAGTCCACCAGCAGCGGCGCTGGCACTGCCAACACCAGCAGCGACCACCAGCGTCGATTCTGGGCGCACAGGACGCACGCAGCGGCCAACGCGAAGCTCAGCAGTACGTTGACCGGCAATAACGCATCAAAGGCCCACACGTAGACCGGCTGAGCGATCAGGCCCCAAACGAAAAGCCGCTTCACCGACTTGCCAACGTCAGCGCCCGGCTGCGCCAAGTTATAGGCCATGACCAAGGCGAACACAGGGAAAGCAATGCGGCCCAACTCGCTGACCACCGGGACGTAATCGCCATAGAGCAGCTTGGCGGCATGGTCACCAGTCATCAGCACAACGGCCAACCATTTCAGCAATTCGCGTCCGCCGCTGGTCATAGCTGGAAATCCGTAGAAGGCACCGTTGTGGCGGTGTTGTAGCCGGGCGATTCAGGGAACGTACCCAACTTGCGCTGGCCCCGTTCGATCGATACAGACTCCCTGCGCTGGGAAAGGTCCTCCCTCGCCCGCTCCATCTGCATTGGACCATCAACGAAACGATCGTCGCGTTGATCACGGTAAGGCTCGTATTGACCACGACGAGCTACGAAGCGGCAGGTCGGCTCATCGAGCACATAGTTGGTGCCCTGCTCCGTCAGGCACGTACAGGATGGCTCAGCTTCTTTGCCCTGGGCATTCTGCCCACCCATGGATGACATACAGAACAACCGCGGCGATGCGCTCGGCAATGACAGGGCATCATCGTATGCAGGTGCACTCCACGGCTCCGATGGGATACGCGGTAAGAATCGCTCGGCATATTCCGCCGGGGTTACACGCTTGGTGCTGGCTGCGCCACTCGCCGTCGCTGACGCTCCGTCGCGTGTCGCAGCCGCATTCGCTGCCTTTACCGTAGCGTCCGCATCCTCGCCGCCCAGCCGCTTCCCCATGTTGCCGAACGTGTAGTACATCAAGAACAAGCCAAGCCCCGTCAGGATTGGAAGCGCGATGTAGTACCAAGGAATCTTGCGCTCCGTGGTGTCCATCTCCGTGGACTGATACGTGCCCATCGGCCGCTTAGGCAGCGCCTTGCGCCGAACAACCAACGGCGTTGCTTTTTCGGCCTGTGCTTCGAACCTGTCGAACTCACGCAGGTGCACAAACTTCGTGCCGAAGCGACGACGAACGTGAATATGCCGTTCGATCAGGTCATGAACGAACTGATCACACTGCTTGTCCGGGGACTGGCTGACAAAGATGAAATCCAAGCCGCGATGGCGGTGCTTTGCCAGCTGCTCAACATGGTGCGGTACCTTGGAGCCGGGTGGCCGCTTGGGCAGCATGCCATGCTCATAGGCCTCATCTACAAGCACGACAGCACCGTCAGGCAGGAAGTTCGGCCAGTCGCAGAACTGCTCTGGCGTCATCGGGAGCACGCCGGTTTTGGAGTAGTCGAATTGACGGATATTGCACGCGTAGACAATACGACCTTGATCCTTGAATTCGAGAAGGCGGTCAATCGCGTGCAACGTTTTGCCGTGACCTGGTTGGCCGGTGTACCAGTAAATCATGACGAACCTCCGGTAAGGGTGTCGGCAACCGTCTTAGGGACGATGAACGTTTTCCACGCCATACGGACCGTCAAGGCCGAAAGAACCATAGAAATAGCCTGCCCTACTCCGAGATAGCCAAGCAGCTGCGCTGCCTGCCCGGAAATACCGCTGGCGTGCTGAACCACGAACGCCTGAAGGTTCGGCAAGATCTGATCCCACGTCACGATAGTCAGGCCGAACGTGGCAAGCGCCTGCGATGCGATGCCGTGAGCGGCACCCTTGACCTTCTCCATAAGATGCTTGACAGCATCCTGAATCCAATCAGCAACCATGCCCATATCAGAACCCCCAACCCATCAAAATTTTCACCGCCGTATAAGCGCCAAAGATCAGGATGAGCGCACGAAGGATCGCCATTGCCTGACACCAATAAGGGAAATCGGCACCGCTAATGGATTGCCCCATCAACTGAAAGCTAGGCGGCTCGGGACAAGACCCACCGCCAAAAATGTTGTCTTCTTTGATTACGGAAAGAGAGAAACGAGCACCAAATTTCGTGACCGTTGGTGTCTCACTTTCGCTGGTTCCAACGCGCCCTTCCAGAGCATCCGCAACGCCATTTTTGTTTGCGTCGGTGCCATCTGTACCTGTCTCGCCGCTTTCCTTCTTGGCAAGTTTTTCCAGTGCGCACGTCGAACGCCATTGCTGCATCAGCTGGGCATACTCCATCGCATCGCATTTCTTGCCAGTACAAATCGGCACAGCGTCACACGTTCCACCGCTAATGTTTGCAGCGCGCCTAGTGTTGCAATCAATGCGCCACTGAATCTTCACCTGCATGCAAGCGATGGCATTGCCAGAACATGACGGAGGGGAATCACAACTATCGCCACCAGACGCACTGTCTTTCTCAGGGTCATTGTCCGGGTTGTCATCGTCCTCATCGGCTTTACCATCGCCGTCAGAATCCTTGCCGCATGTACCGTTATCGCGGCGCGCCTCGCCTTCAGCGCACTGCCCTTCACCGGGTATGCACTTACCGGTAGCCGGTGCCTTAATTGTTCCTGCAGGACACTCGCTAGCTTCAGCTTTGCAATACAGCTCACCGGTTTGAACGGCGCCCGGCGTAGTGCCCTGGACTGCAATCATTCCAGCAGGGCATTTGCCCTCAGGAACGCACACGCCTTCCTTCTTTACCTGCCCCTGAGGGCAGGTTGGCTCGAATGGCTGACAGAGCGCCATTGCCCCATTCCAGAATGAGCCGGTAGGGCATTCATTCTTGAAATCTGGCCCACACATTGCGCCGGTAGTTGTAACGGTGCTTGTGTCATCGCCATTATTTGAATAGTTGACGACGCAACCTGTATTGCAGCCGAGAGAGCCTGTAAGGGGCGAGCGCGGGACCGTAGCTGGAGGCCTTGCTACGCTAGTGCACGGCGTTTGGCACTGTTTTCCCTTCTCATTCCAAACCTTGCCCGCGCCGCAGGGATTCGTTCCGGGGTAGTAACGCCGGGCCTCCTGATTGCCACCCACGCCGCGATACAAAACCACGTAAACGCGAGATTCGGGGTAGTGCTGCGCCGGATTTTTCCACTCGGTAGCGTTGTTGGACGCAACCTTGTTGACCATCTCATACGCATCTTGCTGCGTCGGACAAACAAAGCTGCTATCACCATTAGCGTTTGGCAAAAAGCACTTGCTGTAATCCTGTGCCTTGGCAGCGCCGATACCCAGCCAGCCAAGTACCAGAGCGACGACAACAGCCGCGACGCGACGGGCTATAGCGCTGGCAAAGATCCTTGCGAGATTCATCACATGCCCTCGAACGCAAGCCAGCACGCGCCACACACTGCGATGATGATGAAGTAACCCATATCCCCTCCTTCCAAATAAAAAGGGGCGACCATGACGGTGCGCCCCTCCCGATCCCCTGCCCCGCCGATTAGCGAGCCTTCTTGACGTAGCCCCACACGATCAGAGCGCCGAGGATGATTGCGGCTGCCGCAATCACCAGCATCACATCGGCCTTACCACCAGCCATTTCGCCAGCAATGGCGGCACCCGGGGAACCACCACCGCTCGCAAAAGCAGCGCCCGATGCCATCAGGGCCGAAGCACCGGCAGCGACCTTGCCGCCAGCGGTGGCAGCGAAACGACGGGTTGCGTTGATCACGTTCTTCATAAAACACCTCTTGGGTTGATGCCCCTACATACGCGCCGCGCGGAATACGAGACGCGCTTTCAAGCCGACAGCCCAAACGCCAACAATGGCGAAGGCCACCAAACTCCCATCTGCCAAGTCCAGGGGCGGAAGAATTGGCTGGTGGTATGGCATCCAGACCGGAACCGCGCACACCCCATCCGGCTGCACGTGTTCGGGTGCGCAGCCAACGACGTAGAGCGATTCCGGCTGGTCAGACATGGGTTAGCCCTTCGCCGGAGCCGGAACCGGCTTGTCATCAGCAAGCGGAACGAGCTTCACGTCGCGGCCGATCTTCAAACGCTCGTATTCGTCGGTGACGAAACTGGACAGATCGAACGTGTAGAAGCCTGGGCGATACGGGTGCTCACCGGCCTGCAAGGAAACCTTGAACGGCTTGGGGAAACCGCCACTCGGATCAATGATTGCTGCAACCTGCTCATTGAACTGCATAGCGGCACGATCACCGCGAGCGGGAATCGACTTGACCAACACGTTGTCCGAAAGAATTTGAATCTTCATAGCTCTATCACCTTCCAAGCGATTATCCGGCCGCCAAAAATGGTTACTCGCCACGGTGAGGGCCAGAATTCACCGGTGAGTTTGTCGAACCACCCGCCAAGCGCTTTGCGAATGTCGGCAGCAACGCCGAGGATCTCGCGTGCTGAGACGGGTGCTTTCCAGTAGCGCAGTTCGCGCTTGGATTCTTGATTCAGGCCACCGCAGCCATGCGTGCGGAAACCTTTAGGGAACTGTCCAGCTACAAGGCTGGTGAACTTGCTTGCGTACTTAGCGAGGTAGCCCACTGCGTTGCGGGCCTTCTTCATGTTGGTGCAACCATGAGGCCACCAACCACGTTTATCGATCTTGCCGAAGTACATCCCCTGAGGGATCCAGATCAGAATGTGATAGTGGGGGATGCCGCGCTGGGTGAGCTCTCCCACCCAGAGGTAACGGAAAACTTGACCCGCAAACCGTTTGGCGCGGGATCGAGTGACATTGAAGTGGCCCCGCATCGCTCGCAGAAGGTCGCTAATGTCACGAGGGCCGCTATTGCATCCGTCTCGGTAGGTGAGCGTGAGCATGTACCACGCGCCACGGAAACCCGTTGCTTTCGCTTCGTCATTGTGAAGTCTCGCGGACGTGATGACAGACTTTTTCAACCGCTGCGCCCGTGCCAGCAGTGGGTCTATTTCGATGGATACGCGGCCTGTCTTCGGCGCGTCTTGACCACTTGTTTTATAAGGGACAAGCCCAAGGGCCAGCGCTTCGCGCTGGCCCTCTGGACTCAATGCGACCGGACCCGCTGCGTAGTAGTCAGCAAGAGACGCAGAGCCGTTGTGCTTGGCCTTGTGGATGCGCTCAGAGGCTTCCTCAGTGCGGTGCTGCATGCCACGCATGTGGCCCACAGACGCGTCGAACTCATCAAGCGCAGTACGCGGCTTGTGAGCAGCAGAGTTCGCATCAATCATCGACTGCAAGCGCGAATGGCACGGCTTGCACATATCAGCGTGATGCAGCTTGCGAGGCTTGCCGCAATTGCCGCAGAACGTGCCGTGATAGCGATAGGGTTCGGACTCAACCACGAGAGGCACCACGCATGATCCAAAGCCCAAGCACGAGGCAGAGGACGCCAATTGCAAGAAGGAACATGAAGTCAGCCACGGCGCACCTCGGCACGTGCCTGGGCAACAAGGCGAGCAGCGCGGTACCAGGAATCAATGCGCGCAGCGCGACGGCTGCATACCCAGTCGATCAGACCAACTACGCCGAGCGTCAAGCACGTGAGCGCGATCACGGAGAGGACGGCGATCAATTGGAACCGCCAGCGAGATAGCGGCGACGGAGGATCGGTGCCAGAGCCGCGACAACTGCATCACGCAGTTCTGAATCAAGCTCGATGGCTCCGTAGTTGCTTTCAAGCGAATAGATGGTCGGCAGCTGCTTGCTCAGCGCATACGCGGCCAGATCCTGTTCGGAAACTTCCATGACCCCTCCCCTACCCCCTAGCCCTAGAACCCGCTCCCGGCTCTAGGGGAGACCGGGGCGGGATCAATCCAAGACCCTTGGATCGACGGCGTGATTCAATACCCTTGAATCGAATAATTCAAGAGGCTTGAATCGAAATGGACGTAAATTCTTTGCTTGACAAAGCAAAAGAAGTGTGCGGGGTTGAGTACGACAAGGACCTTGCGCCGCGTCTCGGCGTCAAGCCGTCTGCAATAAGCAATTACAGAAAAAACGTTTCGCACCCCGATCCGGTCGTGTGCGCGACGTTGGCGGGACTTACCGGAGTGCCACTCGCAAGAGTGCTTGGAGTTATTGGGGAGGCACGCGCCATCAGTCGCGAAGAAAAGGCCGTATGGCGCAAGCTGGCCGCTACCGCTATAGCCCTAGTGATGGGGGTTGGCCTCGCCTCCCCTGTGCACGTACAGGCAGCGGAATCCGGTGTTTCAGCAGCACCGTCTATACATTATGCGAAAT
>NZ_JBRRDW010000091.1:0-7897 GCF_056759895.1 Stenotrophomonas sp. STEN038 | reverse complement strand
ATGGCTCGGCACTACAGGGCATTGTCGGTAAGGCCTCTGCCGAGCATGGCTCGGCACTACAGGGCATTGTCGGTAAGGCCTCTGCCGAGCATGGCTCGGCACTACAGGGCATTGTCGGTAAGGCCTCTGCCGAGCATGGCTCGGCACTACAGGGCATTGTCGGTAAGGCCTCTGCCGAGCATGGCTCGGCACTACAGGGCATTGTCGGTAAGGCCTCTGCCGAGCATGGCTCGGCACTACAGGGCAGTGTCGGTAAGGCCTCTGCCGAGCATGGCTCGGCACTACGAGGCAGTGTCGGTAACGTCCCTGCCGGGCATGGCTCTGCACTACCTGGGTTCATGGGGTGGGTTCATTTTTCCCGTGCGCAGCCGCTAACGAATCAATCCCTCTGCATCCGGCGCCTTGCCCTCTCTCACCATGCAGCCAGCTGCCAGCCCCGATACCAGCACCGCAACTGTTGAGCAGGACCTTGCCAGCACCAGTCTGCCTTCGGTGGAAGAGTTGCTGGACGAGGGCGCAGCTGCAGAAGAATCCGCACCGCCGCCGCGCTACCGGCTGCCGCAGGCTTCGGTACCGCCCAACATCATGTTGCAGTCGGCCGTCACCCGGCTGGTCGAGCAGAAAGAACAGATTGATCAGCTGACCCGCAACGGTTTGCTGGCCGGTCTGCTGCCGCCGGAATGGAGTGCATCGCCCGGCAACGAACTGCGCGCCTTCGTCGCCAGCGTGGTGCCGTTCGCCTCCGACAACGTGCGTGGCGAAACCATTGCCGCGCGGGTGCCGTTGAAGTTCCTGCTCGGTCACTCGCAGCGCTGGGGCAAGCCCGATGTGGCCGAACCCAATTCCTTGTCGGCCTTTCTGGCCAGCGATGAGCGCGCCAACAGCGGCGTCAACGATCACGCCGAAGTCATGCTGCTGTCGCCGCTGGGCCTGGGCTGGGCGCACTCCGGCCGTAGCCGCGTCGGCTTTCTGCGCGCGATGGGCGTTGAATCGATGGCAGCACGGGTGACCGCCTTGCCGTATCCGGCGCCGGAACAGCTGGCGCTCTACCAGGTCAACAACGACGGCCTAACCCAATTCTGGTGCGTGATGGACAAGCGCCGACTGCGCGCGCTGCCGGTGCCTGCCCTGTCGCTGCCGTTGTTGACCGCCTACGGCGTTGCTGCGCCAGAAGCATGGCCATCCAACTGGCCGGCACCGGCCGAAGTTGGCGCGGAGCTGGCGTTGGCACGCATGGGCAAAGGCACTGCCGAAGTCGATCTGGTCAAGCTTGTGGACAAAATCAGACGTGACCAAGCCAACGATGCCTGGACCGGCGCCAGTCTGATGCAGCTGCACACCTGGGTGCCGCGCTGGCGGTTCTTCCTGACCTCGTTCATCGGTCTACCGGCCGGCCTGTTGCTGCTCGCAGCATTGGCTTTGCCCGGCCGCGTGGAGGCGGCGGCGGTGGCAGCGGCATTGGGTTTTGCAGGTGGTGCGATCGCGGCCCTTGCCGCGCCGTGGATCTATGCGCGGCGCAAGCACCTGAGTTGATCGTCGGCGACGATCAACCCTCGTTCATGCGCTGCAGACCGGCATCGGCCAAGCGCGTGATCAGGCGTTCGAGTACCTGTTCCTCGTCCTCGGTGAGCGCTGACATCAGGCGTCGTTCCATCTCGATCACCATCGGCGCGATGGTCTCGTAGACCTCGAAGCCTGCGGCAGAAAGCGCCAGGACCGAGCGGCGACGGTCATCGCCATGGGTCTCGCGTTTGATGAAACCGCGCTCCAGCAGACGCGCCACCGCGCGGCTGACCGCCACCTTGTCCATTGCCGTGCGCTCGGACACTTCACTGGCCGAGGAGCCCGGATACAGCGCCAGGATGGTGATCACGCGCCATTCGGGAATGGCCAAGCCATAGCGCTCGCCGTACAGCCGGGCGATGTTGGCGCTGACCCGGTTGGACAAAACGCTGATGCGGTAGGGCAGGAACTGCTCAAGATCCAGCAACACGTGCGAGGCGCGGATGCTGGTGGACTTGCTGTAATCGGAAGAGCTCATGCTGCAGTGCACCTTGATGGTGGTTTCATGTGAAACTATAACCTTCGGTCCAGACCCGCTTTTTGGGCGGATCTTCCTGTTTTCATCGCCGGCACCCCGGCGACCGCCATGCTCCCGGAGGCAATCCATGAATACCCCTACTGCATCCAACGCGCCCAATCTGGGCATGCAGGTCACCACCTTTGAAAACCCGATGGGCATCGATGGTTTTGAGTTCGTCGAATTCGGCGCACCGGCGGGGCAGGCTGCCCAGCTGCACGCTTACTTCAAGAACATGGGGTTCACGGCCGTCCTCCGCCACCGGCAGCGTGCTATTACCGTCTACCGTCAAGGCGGCGTCAACTTTCTTGTGAACGAGGAGCCCAACTCGTTCGCCGCCGACTTCGCTGCCAAGCATGGCCCGAGCGCCTGTGGCTTCGCCATCCGCTTCCAGAAGCCGGCTGACGAAGTGCTTTCGCTGGCCCTGGGCAACGGTGCCGAGGAAGTGGACCTGCTGGCGGAAACCCGTGCCGTACCGGCGCCGGTGATCAAGGGCATCGGCGATTGCATGCTGTACCTGGTGGATCGTTACGGCGGTGCCGGAAGCATCTATGACGCCGACTACGAGCCGATCGAAGGCGCCGAGCAGAACCCGGTTGGCTTCGGCCTGACCTTCATCGACCACCTGACCCACAACCTGTATCTGGGCAACATGCAGCAGTGGTCGGATTACTACGAGCGCCTGTTCAACTTCCGCGAGATCCGTTACTTCGACATCAAGGGCGCCAAGACCGGCCTGGTGTCCAAGGCGATGACCGCGCCGGACGGCATCGTGCGCATCCCGCTCAACGAGTCGTCCGACCCGAAGAGCCAGATCAATGAATACCTCGACGCCTACAAGGGCGAGGGCATCCAGCACATCGCCTGCTTCACCGACAACATCTACGACACCGTCGAAGCGATGCGTGCGCAGGGCATTGATTTCCTGGACACGCCGGACACCTACTTCGACGTGGTCGACCTGCGCATCCCGAACAATGGCGAAGACGTCGAGCGCCTGCGCAAGAACAAGATCCTGATCGACGCCGACCCGGAAACCAAGCAGCGCAAGCTGCTGCAGATCTTCACCAAGAACTGCATCGGTCCGATTTTCTTCGAGATCATCCAGCGCAAGGGCAATGAAGGGTTTGGCGAAGGCAACTTCCAGGCCTTGTTTGAAAGCATCGAGCGCGACCAGATGGATCGTGGTGTGCTGTAACAAGCTTTGCTTGAGGCCTTTGCTTGAAGCCTTTGCTTGAAGCCTTTGCTCAAAGCCCCTCTCCCGCCCGCGGGAGAGGGGTTGGGGTGAGGGCAGGCCCTTGCAGTTGCTGTTGATTTCCGCAGCCACCAACGCAGCCAGTTGCCTTAGGATCAAGTCAAAAGCTCCCCTCACCCCAACCCCTCTCCCGCAAGCGGGAGAGGGGCTCAATCGCAAAACATAGGCCGTCACCATGGTCAGCAACGCTTATCAATCCGGCTTCGGCAATGAGTTCGCCACCGAGGCTGTGCCCGGCACCTTGCCGGTGGGTCGCAATTCGCCGCAGCAGGTGGCGCACGGGCTGTATGCCGAGCAGCTGACCGGCACCGCCTTCACTGCGCCGCGCGGCAGCAACCGTCGCAGCTGGCTGTACCGCATCCGCCCGGCGGCAATGCACGGTGAGTTCACTCCGTTCGAGCAGCCGCGCCTGCACAGTGATTTCAGCAAGTCGGCGGCCTCGCCCAACCAACTGCGCTGGGACCCGCTGCCATTGCCCACAACGCCCACCGACTTCATCGACGGTCTGTACACGATGGGCGGCAATGGCTCGGCCGAAGCGCATACCGGCGCAGGCATCCACCTGTACGCCGCCAACGCCGACATGCGCGGCCGCTACTTCTACAACGCTGACGGCGAGCTGCTGATCGTGCCGCAGCTGGGCCGTCTGCGCCTGCGCACCGAGCTGGGCGTGATCGAGATCGAACCGCAGCAGATCGCGGTGATCCCGCGCGGCGTGCGCTTCGCGGTCGAACTGCTGGACGGGCAGGCGCGCGGCTATGTCTGCGAGAACTTCGGTGCGCTGTTGAAGCTGCCCGACCTCGGTCCGATCGGCAGCAATGGCCTGGCCAATCCGCGCGACTTCGAAACGCCGGTTGCCGCGTATGAAAACCTCGACGGCCAGTTCGAACTGGTCGCCAAGTTCCAGGGCCGCCTGTGGCGCGCTGATATCGGTCACTCGCCGCTCGACGTGGTCGGCTGGCACGGCAACTACGCGCCCTACCGCTACGACCTGCGCCACTTCAACACCATCGGCTCGATCAGCTACGACCATCCGGATCCGTCGATCTTCCTGGTGCTGCATTCGGCCAGCGATACCCCGGGCACCAGCAATCTGGATTTCGTGATCTTCCCGCCGCGTTGGCTGGTGGCGCAGAACACCTTCCGCCCGCCGTGGTTCCACCGCAACATCGCCAGCGAATTCATGGGCCTGATCCATGGCGCTTACGACGCCAAGGCCGAGGGCTTCGTGCCGGGCGGTGCGTCGATGCACAACTGCATGACCGGTCACGGCCCGGATGCGGCCACCTTCGACAAGGCCTCGCACGCGGACCTGTCCAAGCCGGACGTGATCACCGACACCATGGCCTTCATGTTCGAAACCCGCGGGGTGATCTGCCCGACCGAACAGGCGATGGACGCCGCGCACCGCCAGCGTGGCTATCAGGCCTGCTGGAGTGGGCTGCGCAACAACTTCACTCTGCCCAAGGAGTGATTCACGCCGGCAGCGGTGCTGGTTCCAGTACCGCTGCCAGATGCGTTTCCGGCAGCACTTCCTGCAGGCGTCCACGCACGCGCTGGGTGTAGCCGTCCGAGGTCATTGCCGGCAGATGGCTGAGTGCCAGCTTCAGTGCCTGCACGGTATCGCCTTCCTCGCGCGCTGCCTGCAGCAGCTTGTGCAGCTGCGCTGCAGTGGGGTTGCGCTGCAGGGCGAGGATATCCAGCACGTATATGCGTGCGGCGACCATTGAGCGGCGCCGTTCAACGGGTGCCTGCGTTGGTGCCGAGGCAGGTGTGGCTGCTGCCGCAATCGGCACCGGAGCTGGTGCGGCCTGAGGGGGGGCGGCTGGGGCTGACGCAGGCGCGACAGCCACCTGCAGATAGCCGTCGCGCTGCAACTGCGCGATCAGCTCGGGCACATCGTTGCCGAGCATGCCACTCAGCTCGGCCAGGTTGCGCTTCCCATCGCACAGGATCAATGCACGCCGCTGGCGCAGGTCCAGCGCGGCGCGGTGCGTCTGCAGCACGGTGTGGCCAAGTTCGGTCTTGTGCGGTTGCATGGGCGTTGGGCACGGGCGACGTAGGCGCCCAGCCTGTCGCCGGCAAGTGAAACCACGATGACAAGCCTGTCTTCGCGCTGGCCGGACACTGTTGTCGCTAGACTCGGCCGCAAACCCGCCCGGAGCTGCTGCATGAAGCGTATTGCCCTGCCGATGTCCCTGTTTGCCGTCCTGCTGGTGGCCTGCCAGCGCACGCCGCCGGCCGAGCCGGTAGCTGCCGAACCTGCCGCTCCTGTTCCGGCTGCCAGTCCGGCTGGCGCTGCCGCCATTGCTGCCAGCGATGCCGATTGGCAGGGTTATGGCGCTGTTCAGTTGGGCATCGATGCCGAGCAGCTGCGCACGGCATGGACAGGCGAGCTGCAGGGCGATACCGCGGCCGACGGTGGCTGCTATTACCTGTCGCCGGCCGCGCACAGTGAGGGCGGGCCGTTCTTCATGCTGGAAGAGGGCAAGTTCGTGCGCTATGACGTGCGCGGGGGCGATACCGCCGCGCCGGGCGGCGGCAGGATCGGCATGGACCTGGCCCAGCTGCAGGCGCTTTACCCGCAGGCCGAGCCGCTGCAGCCGCACAAATACGTGGAAGGCGGCAAGGTGCTGCGGGTACCGGCAACGGACGGCAGCCAGGGCGTGCTGGTGATCGAGCTGGGTGCCGATGGCAAGGCCACGACGTGGCGCGTGGGCCTGCCGCCGCAAGTGGATTACGTGGAGGGCTGTGGCTGATACCCTGCTGCGGCTACAGGCGATAGCGCGGGTACACGCCCGGCTATCGTCGCCAACAACGTAGGGAGGGAGGCGCAATGTTCGAAGCTATCGCATGGTTTGTCCTGGGGCTGGTGCTGCTCGCCCTGGGCGGTGATTCCATCGTCAAGGCCGCCTCGGGCCTGGCACAGCGCTTCGGTGCCTCGCCGTTCGTCGCCGGTTTGTTGCTGGTGGCCTTCGGCACCTCGCTGCCGGAGCTGGTGGTCAATGCCCGCGCCTTCGCGACCGGCGCGCAGGAACTGGCGCTGGGCAACGCGGTCGGCAGCAACATCGTCAATGTCGGCCTGACCCTGGGCTTGGCTGCGTTGGCTTTCCCGTTGATGGTGCGCACGCGCCTGTTGTCGCCGTTGCTGGTGCTGCTGGCGGTGGCGACGCTGGCCCTGATCGTGTTTGGGCTGGATGGCGCGATCAGCCGCATCGAAGGCATCGTGCTGCTGCTGGGTTTTGTCGGCGTTCTGGCGTTCCTGCTGAAGCGGGCACGGCATGAGCCGGCGGAGCTGCAGGAAAGCATCATCAATTACGCCACCACCCGCACGGTGCTCGGGCTCAACATCATCCGTGTCCTCATCGCCGCGGTGGTGCTGTATTACGGCGCGCGTTTTGTGGTGCAGGCAGCACCGGTGATCGGTGCTGGCTGGGGCATGTCGCCGTTGCTGGCCGGTTTGTTGCCGGTCGCGATCGGCACCGCGTTGCCGGAAGTCGCCGCAGCCATTGCTGCCGCGCGGCGCGGGCAGGGTGACATGGTCGTAGGCCACGTGATCGGCTCCAGCCTGTTCAATGTGCTGGTGGTGATCGGCGGCATGGCAGCACTGCGGCCGATGCCGCTGCCAGCTTCGTTCGTGCGGCTGGAGTTGCCGGCGGCGATCGTGTTGGTGCTGATGCTGTACCCGATGCTGCGCGGCGACCTGAAGATCAGCCGCGGCGAAGGCGCGGTGCTGTTCGTCGCGTTCCTGGCATGGATCGGCCTGGAGCTGGCGCTGTTCACCTTGTAGGAGCTGCGTAAACAGCGATGCTGGCGCAGCTGAAAGCGCCGGGTTGTATGCAATCACATGCCATGTTGCTGCTGCTGTTGCAGTGGCTTCGCGGCTGACGTCGCTCCCGGAGGTCAGCTGGTGCTGCTGCGTATGAGGTGTCTGTCTCTTGCATTCATTGCCCGTGCTGGGCTTGAATCAACGGCTCAAAGCTGACAAGGAGTCGAGCATGCGTAGGTTTTTGTTGATGGTTGTGGCGTGCATGGGCTTGGCGGGATGTGCGCATGTCGGCCGTAGCAGCACATGGGTGGACCCATCCATGGCGGTACAGCTGGCGGCTGCGGCTGGGCCGCAGCGCGGGGTGGATGGCGTGTTTGCGCTGACGGTGCGTGCCAGTGGCAACGCAGATGGCAGGTTGCACCTGAACTCCCAATCGGATTACCGCGATCCGCGCAACCTGAGCATCAGCATCGGGCCCGATGCGCTTCAGGAGCTGGTGGCTCAGTACGGGGCGGATCCCGGCGCAGCCTTGAAGGGACGCGCGATTCTGGTGCGGGGTACGGCGCGGATGGTGCGTATCGGGTTCGTTGCTGATGGCAGGCGCGTCAGCGACAAGTACTACTACCAGACGCATGTGCGGGTCGATGACGCCACGCAGCTGCAGCTGCGCTGAAGCGGACCGGTAGTGCCGAGTCATGCTCGGCAAATGTAGTGCCGCCCCCAAACAGGCAACTGGGGATCACCGGGACGAACCAACCACCCACACCACAGCCCAACCAGGAAGGGCTGATGA
>NZ_JBRRDW010000090.1:0-7991 GCF_056759895.1 Stenotrophomonas sp. STEN038 | reverse complement strand
GCGCCCTCCTAGTCCCCCCCCCGCCCCCCCCACCCACGCCCGCCCGGCCCCCGCCCCCGCCGGCGCCCCACCACACCCCCCCCCCCACCCCGGGCGCCTCGGGGGGGCCCGGCCCCCACCCCCCCCCCCCACCCCGGTTTTTACCCCAACCAACGTAAGAGCCTCCGTAACCGTTTACATGCCCCGTCCGGCCCGCCGCAAACCCCGTAACCCCAATCGAATTCGGTACGATACGCGCGGGGACAATGCGGTGCCGGGGGATCAGCGGCAGCGTTGCGAGTTCTTGTTTGGCATCCGTCGTTCCACATGGGGTGGACCAGCGCGCCTTCGCCTGCCTTTTTGTCGAACACCCAATGATCGCCACCCTCCTAGTCGGCATGCTCTGCGTTTACCTGCTGAGCTTCACCGTGATGTTCCTGCTCATCAGTCGTCGCCTGCAGGACGAGAAGATGGGCATGGACGTGTTCGGCGTGGGCAACCTGATGCTCGGCGGGGCCTATGTGCTGCAGCTGATGGAAGGTGCGCCGGGCTGGAGCTGGCTGAGCATGGTCAACCACACGCTCACGCTGTGCTCGCTACTGGCATATTGCGTGGGCGGGGCGCGGTTCTTTGGCCGCTCCACGCCGCTGGCGATGCCCTTGCTGTATCTGGCCGTGGGCTACAGCCTGCTGCAGATCCTGGTGAACTGGACGCTCGGTCCGGTGGCGCGCTACGTGCTGCTGGCTGGCACCTGTGCGGTGTCCTTCGTCGGCATGGTGGCGGTGCTGCTGTACGGTGTGCGCAGCTTCGCCAGGGACCTGCGCGGTGAGGTGCTGCTGTTTGCCGGTTTGATCAGCGGCATCTGCGTGCTGAACGTCATCAAGCTCAGCAAGCTGCTGTCTGGCGGTTTCGAGGCGCTGAGCATGGACGGCCAGTTTTCGATGATCTTCTATGTCTACATGTGCTCGCTGGCGACCATCCTGCCGCCATCGATCGTCTGGCTGGTCCTGCGTCGTCTGACCGACAGGTTGCGCGGCATTGCGGCCCACGATCCGCTTACCCAACTGCTCAACCGCCGTGGCTTGGGCACAGCATTGGAAGCCTGCTTCCGGCGGCCGGGTGCCACCGCGCGCCTGCTGCTGATCGACGTCGACCATTTCAAGCGCATCAACGACAACTACGGTCATCAGACCGGCGACGCGGTGCTATGCGGTGTGGCCGAGGCCTTGCGTGCCTCGGTGCGCAAGGACGACCTGCTGTGCCGGCTGGGCGGCGAGGAGTTTGCCGCCATCTGCGTGGGCGCCAACGAAGCCTCGGCCCTGCGCGTGGCCGAGCGTGTACGCACCAGCATCGAACAGGCGGTGATGCTGCAGGGCCCACGCTACGAAGGCCTGCGCTGCACCGTCACCATCGGCGTCTCCGACAGCTTCTCCAGCGAAGCCGGCCTGGCCCACGCCATGCAACAAGCCGACGCCGCCCTCTACCGCGGCAAACACACCGGCCGCAACCGCGTAGAGCAAAACCGGGGTCAGAGTCGGATTAACGCGGCGCTGGATACGGTGCATTAGTCGGCTGCGCCGGGCGCTGGGCTCGCTGGCGTTCTCTTTCTGGGCCTTCCGCTCTTGCCGGGTATCAGACTGCGGCCAATCTGAGCTTCTATAGCGGCACGGAAGCAATCGTTGCCCATCGGTTGTTGACGGTGCAGGTGGTCGCGGAAGTCGCTAGCATCGTTGCTGGCTTGCCTGACCAGGTCGCGATATGCCGCTCGACGTTGTGCGTCGGTGACGCCCAGTTGTCGATAGCAGGCGTGCATTCGTATGACCGGATCTGGTGCACCAAGGGCATTGTGCCGGTAGCTGGACCATGCGTAGTCGTCCGGACTCGCGACCATCCCTGCGCGTACAGGGTTCAGCTCGATATAGCGGTAACAGCGCAGGAGGTGTGCGTCATTGGCTATTAGGTGGGATCTGTAGCGGCCCTCCCATAGTGTGCCGGTGCGGCCGTAAGCGTCATTGATGTAGCGGACGTAGCGGCGGCCGAGTGACTGCATTACTCGGCTTATCGCACCTGCCCGGGACGGGGTTATCAACAGGTGTACGTGGTTGGTCATCAGTACGTAAGCATGCAGGCTGCTTTCGTGCACGATGATCAGGTCGCGTAGATCCTGCAGATAGCGCACGCGGTCAATCTCGCGGAAGAAGCACGGTTGCCGATCATTGCCGCGCTGTATGACGTGCTGGGTTACGTCTGCCAGATCAATCCTGGGGTGCCGTGCCATATGCGGTGCTCATGCTGGGCTGCCGATCACCCTAGTGTTGCTGGCGCGTACCTGCGATCCGGGGAGTCGGGTGGATTGTGTAAGAACCTGACTCTGACCCCGGTTTTGAACACACGAATGGCCACGGAAGTGCATGCTCCCAAAGGTGCCGGTTCTGGATGGAACTTTGCGCCCCGTACTTGTGCGGCGCTGAGCAGGTAATAGAAGATCGGTTCGACGTCTCTCAGCCAAGGAAGGGATCGGACATGCATAGATTGCTGTTGCTTGCACTTCTGATGACGCCGGCCAGCGCTATCTGCAGTCAGCCAAAGGAGCTATATCAGAACGCCGTCATCTCTCTTGATGGAGGCGGCCTGTGCTTGCGCGCCAATGACGTGGAGGAGTTGGAGGGCCGGGGATCTGGTGTGACCAACGTAAGCATCTATCGTCAGGACGCGAGTGGCTCGCACCTTCTCTGGCAACAGAGCTTTCCACCGAATGAGGGGCTTGTTCCGGTTGTGTCCCCGCATCAGTGTCTTGATGGCCTCGAAAGCACGGGCAATCCTTTGCCAGATCTGTTGCCGGGAACTCGATATCTGGTTGATGTTGCTGCCTTCATCGTGGCGTCTGAAGGTGAGCTGGTCCGCCGTTGGTACAGCGGAAATTTCTGCGTGGTGCGCGGGGAGTCAGGGCTGGAAAGCCGGCAGATTGTGTTTGACCGTCGCCGGAAAATCTGGCCTTGGGGTATCTGCGGCATTTAGGTATGCGTGGCCGCAACGCTGTTAACGAAAGCTGTTTGCTGGACCTTGGGATGAGAGGCGTGGGAATGTAATTCGCATATCAAGAACCTGACTCTGACCCCGGTTTTGCTCTAACATGCCGGCACCAGCCAGCCATTCCCGTTCGACAACGGCGCAGCGAGCCAGGACACCCTTCGTGCCCTATCAAGGAAGCTCGCAATGTCGAAATCCCCCCTGTTCCGTTCCGCTGCGCTCGCGCTGGCGGTCTCTCTTGCAGTAGTTGCACCGGCTGCTTCGGCGACGTCGCCGGTTGCTGCCAACAGCAACACCACTACTGCCGTGCAGCGCCAGGCCGTCGCCAAGGGGCTGTACGAACTGGCTTACAGCCCCACGCAGAATGCCGTTTTCGTCGCTTCGTCCGGTGGCTTTGGCGATGCTGCCGGTCCGGCTCAGGTGCTGCGTCTGGACCCCTCCACGCTCGCCGTGCAGCAGCGCATTCCGTTGGAGCGCAAAGGCTTCGGTGTGGTGCTGGATGATGCCAACAATCGCCTCTACGTCGGCAACACCGTCGATACCTCGGTGACCGTGGTCGATACCGCGCAGAACAAGGCCGTCGGCACGGTGCAGCTGATGGAGAAGGTCACCGGCAAGGACGGCAAGTCCTATTTCAGCCACGACTTGCGTGAGCTGGTGGTGGATGCACCCAATCATCGCCTGTATGTCACCGGCCACTCGCAGGAAGGTAGCGTGCTGTTCGTGGTCGATACGCAATCGCTGCGTTTGATCGACACCATTGAAGGGCTGGGCAAGGCCAAGGCGCCGGGTCTGGCGCTGGATGCGACCGGCAAGCGCGTATACACCAGCAATCTGCTCGGTGAAGTGGTCACCGTGGGCACCGACAGTGGCAAGGTCGAGCAGCGCTTCCAGGTCAGTGCCGAGCAGCCGATGAACATCGCGCTCGATCCTGCGGGCACGCGCTTGTTCGTCACCGACCAAGGCCTGGAGATGATCCGCAAGTACCAGGGCAGCAGCATCGAAGGCTTCGTCTCGCGTCATCCGGGCAAGCGCGTGCTGGTGCTGGACCGCAGCAGTGGCGCTGAACTGGCGAGCATCCCGACCGACGCGGGCCCGCTCGGCATCCTGCTGGATGCACCGCGCAAGCGCCTGTACGTGACCAACCGCGAAGCTGGCAGCGTCACCGCCTATGACAGCGACAGCTACCAGCAGGTTGCCAGCTGGTCGGTACCGACCCATCCGAACAGCCTGGCGCTGGATGCGAAGAACAACGTGCTGTACGTCAGCATCAAGAACGGCGAAAGCGACCCGAAGGGTGCTGAGGAAGCCGTTGCCCGTATCGAATTGGGCAGCTGACGCAGAAGCTTTTGCAGCATCTGATTGCTGCGCGGGCCGGGGCCAGCATGCCTGCTGCCTCGGCCCTTCTTTTTGTGTGGTAGCTAGAACGGGCTCGAAGATGCTGCGAGTTTGGATAGCTTGCATAGCCATTGGAGTCCACCTTCAAACTTGCGAATCTGGCTGGATGGTGGGTTAGCTAGCGGGGGGGTAGGGGAGGTGCATGTGCGACTTCCGTATCGATCATGGTCCAACAGAAGGCGGATGAATTGCTTCACAAGGGCGGCGATGCAGCGATGGCCGGGCCAGCATCCGATCAGCCGCGGCAGCGAGTTTGGAAAGAAGCTGCCTGCTCTGTTGGAGAAGCGTAGCGTGCAGTTGCAGGTGGTGCAGGTTGACGTCAACGCGCTGGCGTCGGAATGGGGCCTGACCGAGCAGCAGCCGTTGGGCTTTATTTTTGCCGAGTACAACTGCCGTTCGATCGATGGAGAGCGCTGAGTGCCCCAATGCCATGACGCGAGAATCTCAGCGCCTGCTATTGCATCATGCAGGCAATCGTTACTCCATCCCAGCTGCAGTACATACGACTGTCATTGCGGCTCGCCCCGCTGATGCGGATCCCATACAGGCGGGCGGAGTCGATCCAGCGATTTCGGTTCTGCTGGCCGTGGTCTCCTTCGCCAAAATAGTAATCACCAACGTAGCTGGGCGCAGTTTCTGGAGCGGCAATGGCCGCATCAGGCAGCTTGTTGCCAAGCGCGTCCCGACTTTCGCCGTCGACGTAGTTGGCTTCTGTGACGTTGTCTGTCGTCACTCTGTAAGCTGTCCGCGAGCCATCGCGCCACTGGACAATCACCATTATTGAACCCGCACCGTGCTTCGAAGCCCAAGTGAGGGCGAGTTGCTGTACAGAGAACGCGATCGAGTTCCAGGCCGCACTGCTTGTACCTGCTCCTGCCAAGCCTTCAGCCAGATACTGCCCAAACCTGGTCCGTGATGTGGCTGAGAGGATGATGTCGCTGGCGCTGAGATCCTTGTAGGCATCAGGAAAGGTGAAACCCACGGGGTTTGAGAGCTGAGGGTTATCTGGATGTACCGTTACGACAAGGCCTCCCTTGTTCCTGTCAGAGTAGGTGTGCGGGATGGAATCGTCTCCGAATCGGTCTGCTTCGGGATTCAGGATGCCATCTGATGGTCGAGAACTCGCTGCTATCGAGGCCGCTTCCATGATTCGATAGAAGGCTGACGATATCTGTGAAGGTATCGGAGTACGTACAGTTCGCCAGCGCCTCAGTTCCCGGTCATATTCCACCTCATATGCCGATAGCGTTACGTTCTCGAAATCCACGACGAGGCTGATTCCATTGCCTTTTGATATGGCTGCATTGACGGTTGATGGACAGCGGTTGCATTCAATCACGCCTCCAGCGAAGGCCTTGAGTGGTGCAAGTGTGATCACTGTCATGAGGATGACGCGGCTGTACGTGGATGATAACCGTCCCACGGGCTTCTCCAATTGGCAGGAAAATCTGCAAACGAAGCTTCGATGGCTTGGGGCGGGTGGATATATCGGTCAGATGCTTGCCGGGCTCCGGCAATCCAGTTGGGCCGGGATAAGAGAATGGATGGGAGGGCTGTGAGCCTTCGTCCTGATGTCTCGTTTACGCGCTCTGGCGCCGTATCGAAGCAGTTGCTGGCATCATCGGCAAATGAAACTTACCCTCGACCACCTGCGCCGCTACGCGGTCGCCCGTTCGCTGTTCAAGCCGACCACGCTGATGCGGGCGATTGCGAAGCTTGGGTTCGTGCAGGCTGACCCGATCCGCGCGCCCGCAAGGGCGCAGGACCTGACGCTGCGGCACAGGGTCGTCGGATATCGGGCCGGGGATTTGGAACGGCGCTATCCGCGTCTTCCCATCGAGGAAGATTTCTTCGTCAACTATGGCTTCCTGCCACGCGGCCACCAGGCGCTGATGCACCCGCGACAGGCTCGGATGGAATGGACGCCGGCACGCTGGAAGCAGGCGCAGGCGGTGCAGGCCTTTATCGCCGAGCGTGGTGCGGTGCACCCGCGTGAGGTGGATGCGCACTTTGCACACGGCAAGACCACCAACTGGTTTGGCGGCTCGTCCAATGCCAGTACCCAGTTGCTCGATGGCATGCATTACCGCGGCCTGCTGCGGGTGGCGCGACGCGATGGTGGCACGCGCGTCTATGCAGTTCGCGATGCGGCGCTGGCGGTATCTGCTGACGAGATAGGCGCGCGCATGGATGCATTGATCGACCTGATTGTTGGTAAATACGCACCGCTTCCCGATGCAAGCCTGGGTCAGCTGGTGGCCTATCTGGGGAATGGTGTCCCGCAGTGGAAGGATGCGCGCAAAGCGGCATTGGCGCGTGCGCGCCTGCGCCTGCAACGGGCGAGGGTGGATGGGGTTGATTGGGTATGGCCTGCCGATGAGCGTGCGGAAAGCCGTCGCTGGAAGCCGGATACCCAGGTGCGCCTGCTGACTCCGTTCGATCCCGTGGCCTGGGATCGCCGTCGCTTCGAGCTGCTGTGGGGTTGGGCGTACCGCTTCGAGGCGTATACGCCGCCGGCGAAGCGCAAGATGGGCTATTACGCGCTGCCGTTGTTGTGGGGCGATAGGGTCATTGGCTGGGGCAATCTATCGGTGGCTGGTGGCGCGTTGGATGCGCAACTGCAGTACGTGGAAGGAAGGGCGCCGCGTGACGCTGTGTTTGTCGACGGGCTGGATGCGGAGCTTTGGCGCATGCGGATTTTTCTCGGGCTGGATGAGTGAGTTGAGGTCTGGGCTGGGGGCGGTATCCGAACGTAGTGCAGTTGAAAGGATGCGCTTGCACCTCCGGCCGTTGTTCTGATTGGTTGCAGATGTTGTTGAACAAGCCGGTCGCTTGCGGGCGGAGTACAGGCTTACTCATTCGCGCGCGACGGACACGTTTCCGGGCCGAGGTTGATTGCCAGCTGGCGCATCCGTCATGCTGCGCTGCCACGCCACAACAAGCCCGCAGGACCATCTCGTGCCGACAACCACCATAGCCACCGCCCGCAACAGCGCCGTGCATATGGCTGTGGCGTTCATTGCGATGGGTAGCTGGGCCGCGTTCGCGAACCTTGCGCATCCGATGCCGCGGCCGTTGATCGCCGGGGTAGTGCAGGGCACCTTGTCGGCGCTGATTACCCTGTTCCTGAAGCGGATGATCGAGGCGCTGTCTGCGCGCTTGCCCGGAAGCGCCGGCTATTGGGTGCCGCCGGTAGTGGCCGTCGTGGTTTCGCTGAGCCTGCTCAGCAGCATCCATTGGATCGCTGGTACACCTGAGATCCTGAAGACGATCGTGGTGCCGTTATCGATAACGGCGATCTATGCGACGAGCTACAACCTGGCGCTACGGCGGATGTCGGTGTAGGAGAGGCCTAAGCCGCGAAGCTCGCAACGCCTGCAACCTGTAGTGCCGAGCGATGCTCGGCAGAGGCTCTACCGGGAAAGCCCCTTGCCGAGCATGGCTCGGCACTACAGGAGCTGCTTTTGTTGCGGCGGTAGCATGCTGGCGTAGCTGCAGTCGGCGAAGAGCGAACCCCTCCCCAGCCCTCCCCTTCGCTACGCGAAAGGGAGGGAGCGTAGTGCCGAGCCATGCTCGGCAGAGGC